>CALWXR010000007.1 GCA_944385535.1 uncultured Oscillospiraceae bacterium | reverse complement strand
TGCGCTTGTTGTGGATTTCCTTGCGGGTCTGCCTGCTGACACGAAGTGTTTCCTGGATTTTGCAGGGTTAATGGCTATTTCTGCACCAGAAATGGGGTGCGAAGTTTGAGTCAATTACTTATTTGAAACTTGCTTACATTGTTAATGCGGCTTTTGAAAAAATTTATCTTTCAGAAAGTAAGCTTGGAAGCATATGCAAAGGGTGGCCATTATGGTAGTGGTAAGTGTTCCTCGACCGTATGCCGGGGCCTTCCTTTCTTGGCAAGAAAGGAAGCAAAGAAGCCACCTGAGAAGGCGCTGAACGCCGGCCAACTCCCGCACCCCAACCATTTCCCCAGACTGAGCGTTTCCGATACCGGGCGGAAATTTTACCGGCGGAATGGTGTTCGCACCCGTCATCCGCGGCGATTCGCCGCCCGCCCTCCCCGCCCCCCTCCCGGCGCACACTTGGTTCGCGTTGGTACTCCCATAAGCCGCTTAATTGGTGCGGTGCTTAAATCGGTTTTCTGGATCAGGTGACTGGGGAGCCGTGAGGTTGACATCAGAGAAACCTGCGGTGGAGCCAACGGGGCACATCCGCTGGGGAGTACGCAGGCCCGTTGCTGAGGCAAGTCGATAAAAGGAAAGATTTCAGAACAAAAATTCGGAAAAAAGCAGGTGCATTTTTTTCGGTTCTGTGATATAGTGTAGGCAAGGAATTTGGCCTAAGAAAGGGAATGCGTATGTATCAGCCGCTGGCAGATCTGCTTCGTCCTCAGACCTTGGACGAGGTGTATGGACAAGAGCATATTTTGGGGAAGGGGGCGGTGCTGCGCCGGCTCATCGACTCCGGGAAAATCCCCAACATGGTCTTTTACGGCCCCAGCGGCACCGGCAAGACCACGGTGGCCAACATCATTGCCAAACAGACCAACCGGACGTTATACAAGCTGAACGCCACCACCGCTTCCACGGCGGACATCAAGGAGATTGTGGCCCAGCTGGATACCCTTATGGCCCCCAACGGGGTGCTGCTGTATCTGGACGAGATCCAGTCCTTTAACAAAAAGCAGCAGCAGTCCCTTTTGGAGCATATTGAAAACGGAAAGATCACCCTGATCGCCTCCACCACGGAGAATCCCTATTTTTACGTGTTCAACGCCATTTTGAGCCGATCCACTGTGTTTGAATTTAAGCAGATCTCCGCCTCCGCCGCTTTGCAGGCGGTGAAGCGGGCGGTAGCCTTTATGGAAGCGCGCACAGCCTTGAAAGCCGAACCGGAGGAAGGAGCCCTGGAATACATCGCGGGCGCTTGCGGAGGGGATTTGCGAAAGGCCATGAACGCGGTGGAGGTGCTGTTTTCCGCCGGTATGCCCCAGGGAGAGATCCTGCCCCTGACCCTGGCGGACGCCAAGGCGGTGACCCAGAAAAGCGCCCTTCGGGCGGATCGGGACGGGGATAACCACTATGATCTTCTGTCCGCTCTGCAAAAATCCATCCGTGGCTCCGATCCCGACGCCGCCTGTCACTACCTGGCCCGGCTTCTGGAGGCGGGGCAGATGCAGTCCGCCTGCCGCCGTTTGATGGTCATTGCCGCGGAAGATGTGGGCCTTGCTTATCCTCAGATCATTCCCATTGTGAACGCCTGTGTGGACATGGCACTGAAGCTGGGAATGCCGGAGGCCCGGATCCCTCTGGGAGACGCTGCGGTGCTGATGGCAACCTCCCCCAAGTCCAATTCCGGCCACATCGCCCTGGACGCGGCCATTGCCGATGTGCGCAAAGGAAAAACCGGGGACTTTCCCCGGCATTTGCAGAACGTACATGCGGATTCCTACACCATGGAGCGGGAACAGGGGTATCTGTACCCCCATGATTATCCCAACCATTGGATCAAGCAGCAGTATCTGCCTGACGAGCTGGTGGGCGTCCGCTATTATGAATACGGCCCCAATAAGCTGGAGCAGTCCGCCAAGCAGTATTGGGAGCAGATCAAGAATCTGTGATCCGGTGAATGGAGGCAGCTATGGATATTCAATTGAATGATATTCTGGTAATGAAAAAACCCCATCCCTGTGGAGAAAAGCGGTGGCTGGTGCTGCGCACCGGCGCGGATTTCCGCTTAAAATGCCTGGGATGCGGCCACGAGGTCATGACCCCCCGGTTTAAGGCGGAAAAAAACATCCGCAGTGTGGAACGAACCCAACCGCAAAAATAAAATGGCTTGCTGCTTGTGAATGACAGGCGGCAAGCTTTTTTCTGTCCGGGAAAAAGATCTGCCGCCTTCCGGGGAACCGGGGGCGATGCCGGGGGCAGCCGTAGAAACCTACCCGTCTGTGGCTGAACTTGCGGCGAAGATACGCTGTGGATGCGACCGACTTCTTTGCGCCGCCGGGTTATACTGGAAGGGCAGCAAGGGTGAATCCCTTAACGGAATTGCTGATAAGTGGATGCCATTGAACGAAGGGGGGATGGATACGGCAGTCTATCTGGATCTGGTGGTAGCGCTGAATTTTCTCGTGGATCTGCTTCTGCTTTTGGGAACCAACCGTTTATCCGGGTTTCCCCTGGCTCCCGGTCGGGCGGCCCTGGCGGCGGCTCTGGGGGCGGCCTACAGCGGCGTCTGCCTGCTGCCCGGGTTCCGCTTCCTGGACAATACCCTGTGGCGGCTGGTTTGCCTTGGGATCATGGGGGTTCTGGCGTTTGGCTGTGACCGAAGCGCCTTTAAGCGGGTTGGGGTGTTCGTGTTGCTGAGCATGGCTCTGGGAGGCGCAGCCATGGGATTGGGCCGGGGCAGCTTCCTGACCTTGGTTTTGGCGGCGGCCGGGGTTGGGCTGCTGTGCCGGGTGGCGTTTGGCGAAGGGGTAGGCGGCAGGCGCTACGTTCCGGTGGAGATCACCTACGGCGGAAAAACCGTTTCCCTCACAGCGCTGGAGGATTCCGGCAATACCCTGCGGGATCCGATCACCGGGGAGGGGGTGCTGGTGATCTCCGGGGACGCCGCTTCCGGCCTTACGGGACTTACGGAAAATCAGCTGAGAGCGCCTCTGGAAACCCTGGCAAAACGCCCGATCACCGGACTGCGGCTGATCCCGTATCAGTCAGTGGGGAACCCGGGGGGCATGCTTTTGGCGATGCGCTTTGCGGATGTGAAAATCGGATCCCGGAAAAAGAGCGTCATCGTGGCGTTCGCGCCGGATGGGTTCAGCAGAGATAAGGTATATCAGGCATTGGTCACGGTGGGCTGAGTGTGCTGGAAGGCTGACAGGAGGGAAGCTATGAAACTGTTGGAATTGCTGAAAAAACTGGGACTTCTGAAAGAGAACGGGGTCTACTACATTGGGGGCAGCGACATTTTGCCGCCGCCTTTGAAGGGCGCCCAGGAGCAGGAGGCGCTGGAAGCTCTGGAACGGGGGGAGGAAGCGGCCCGGCAGCGCCTGGTGGAGCACAATCTGCGGCTGGTGGTGTACATTGCCCGGCGGTTTGAGAACACCGGGATCAATCTGGAGGATCTGATCTCCATAGGCACCATCGGACTGATTAAGGCCATTGGCACCTACAAGCTGGACAAAAAAATCAAGCTGGCTACCTATGCCTCCCGGTGCATTGAAAATGAGATTCTCATGCACATTCGCAAAACCGCCAATCAAAAGGCGGAGGTTTCCCTGGATGAGCCCATCAACATGGACTGCGACGGCAACGAGCTGCTGCTTTCGGATATTCTGGGCACCGATGAGGATATGATCTTCCGGCCGCTGGAAGAGGATGTGGATATTTGCGTGCTCCGCCAGGCGCTGAAGGAACTGCCGGACCGGGAGCGGGAGATCGTGCTGATGCGTTTCGGTCTGGAGGGCCGGAAGGAGCTTACCCAAAAAGAGGTGGCTCAGAAAATGGGAATCTCCCAGTCCTACATCTCCCGTCTGGAAAAACGGATCATGCTTCGACTGAAAAAAGAATTCATACGGCAAACAAGCTGTGCTTGATTTTGACGAATCGATATGGTATAATCGATAAGAAATTATATCGATATGAACGTGTATTGATATTCCTAGAGGTGCAGCATGGAACAGAAGAAGATCTCAAAATCCGTACTGAAGCGGTTGCCTGGATATCTGTCTTATTTGAAAAGCATGCCGGAGGGCGCGCCTGCCCACATTTCCGCCACTGCCCTGGCCAATGCTCTGGGCATGGGAGAAGTTCAGGTGCGCAAGGATTTGGCTATGGTGTCCGATGGCGGCCGTCCGAAGATCGGCTATCTGCGGGAAAGTCTCATCTTCGACATTGAACAGTTCCTGGGCTATGACAACACCACCGACGCGGTGCTCATCGGCGCGGGCAAGCTCGGACAGGCGCTGATGGGGTACAAGGGCTTTGATGAATACGGGCTGAATATTTTGGCCGCCTTTGACGCCCACCCCCAGATGGAAAAGACCGAGGAGGGCAAGCCGGTTTACCATATTTCCAAGCTTACGTCCTTCTGCCGCAGCCATAAGGTGCTCATGGGCATCATTACCGTGCCCGCAGAGAGCGCCCAGGAGGTGGCGGATCAGCTGATCGCCGGAGGGATCAAGGCCATCTGGAACTTTGCCCCCACCCATCTGGACGTGCCTTCCAACATCCTGGTGCAGAACGAAAACATGGCCACATCTCTTGCCGTGCTCTCCGTACATCTCCAGGCCCAGATTAAGGAAGAGAAAGAGATCAAGGAGAAAGGAAACAAAGGGTAACAGGAAAGCCGGACGTACCGCAAAAAGGTACGTCCGGCTTTTTGACAGACTCACAGCGTCCGGCGAAAATACAGCTTGAATCCCAGACACAAAAGACTGACCGCAAAAACGGTGATGATCAGGGTGACGCCGGCGGTCATGCTGAAATAGCCGACCACAACGGTGGCGGCGATGCCCAGAATCAGAAAGGTTCGCATGGCGGTGCAGAGGGCCTGTGTGCAGATCAGATTTTCCCGCTCGTCGGTTTCTTTGATGTACAGCTTTTTCAGCTTCTGCTCGTCTTTCATGGCACGCATGTTTCGAATCAGGGAGAAGAGCATCAGGGCCAGGATGCCGAAGGCGGCGCCGGAGACGAAGCCCCGCCACATAGACTGCCAGTGGCTGTTCCCGTGAGGCGTCATAAAAGACACCCAGCCCAGCTCGCCCAGAAAGCCCAGGATGCAGAAAACACCCAGGATCAGACAGGCGATGGCGGTAATTTGATTGGACAGCTTTAATTTCTGTTTGAATTGTTCCATAATCCATCCTCCAAATCGGAAAAATCAAATACTTCTTCGATGGTCAGCCCGAAATACCGGGCGATCTTATAGGCCAGGGGGAGGGAAGCGGTGTACTTGCCCACCTCGATGGAGGTGATGGTCTGCCGGGTGGTGCCCACCGCCTCCGCCAGCTCCTCCTGGGAAAGCTTGCGCTGCTTTCGAAGCTCGCGGATTTTTGTTTTCATAGGGTGCTCCTTTTCCCGTCCTTCCTGGCCGGGGAAGAACGGATGCTAAGTTAACTTTGCAAATAAAGCATAGCATACTTTGCAAAAAATGTCAAGCATGCTTTGCAAAAAATCAGGGCCTGTATCCGGTGGGTTCCGGGATACAGGCCCTGTTTCCGTATGGGAATTATTTTCCGGCAATCTGGCCGGGCTTGAAGGAGTCCTTCAGGCTGACGGAGCGGTTGAATACCAGATGCTCCGGGGTGCAGTCCTTGCTGTCCGGGCAGAAGTAGCCCAGGCGCATGAACTGGAAGGAGGCGGGAGCCTTCACGTCCTTCAAAGAGGCCTCCAGCTTACAGCCGGTGAGCACCTCCAGGGAGTTGGGGTTCAGGCAGGCCAGGAAGTCCTTTCCGGCGGCATCGGGATCCGGGTCGCTGAACAGATTGCTGTACTGGCGGACCTCCGCGTCCACGCAGGTCTGGGCGTCCACCCAGTGCAGGGTCGCGCCCTTGACCTTCCGGCCGTCGGCGGGGTCGCCGCCCCGGGAATCAGGATCGTAGGTAGCCAGCACTTCGGTGACGCTGCCCTGTTCGTCGGTCACGTAGCCGGTGCAGGTGATCAGATATGCGCCCTTCAGGCGGCACTCCGGCCCGTTGGGGTACAGCCGCTTGTACTTGGGAATGGGGGCGGGCAGGAAGTCGTCGGCTTCGATCCACAGGTTCCGGGAGAAGGAAACCTCCCGGGCGCCCTGCTCGGGGTGGTTGGGGTTATTCTCCACGGTGACGGTCTCGGTCTTGCCCTCGGGGTAGTTGGTGATGGTGAGCTTGATGGGCTTCAGCACCGCCATGACCCGCTCGGCGGAGTCGTTCAGATCCTCCCGCAGGCAGAATTCCAGGAATTCGTAGGGGATGGTGTTGGGGGACTTGGCAACGCCCACCCGCTCGCAGAAGTTGCGGATGGACTTGGGGGTGTAGCCCCGGCGGCGCAGGCCGCACAGGGTGGGCATCCGGGGATCGTCCCAGCCGGAGACATAGCCGTTTTCCACCAGAGCGCGAAGCTTGCGCTTGCTGAGCACGGTATGGTCAATGCCCAGACGGGCGAACTCGATCTGCCGGGGGCGGTGGGGCACGGAAACGTTTTCCACCACCCAGTTGTAAAGGGGCCGATGGTTTTCAAACTCCAGAGAGCAAAGGGAATGGGTAATGCCCTCCAAAGCGTCCTGGATGGGGTGGGCAAAGTCGTACATGGGATAGATGCACCACTTGTCTCCCTGGCGGTGATGGTGCATGTGGCGAATCCGGTAGATTACCGGGTCGCGCATATTGAAGTTGCCGGAGGCCAGGTCGATCTTGGCCCGGAGGGTATAGCGGTTGTCCTCGAACTCGCCGGCACGCATCCGGGCGAACAGATCCAGGCTTTCCTCAATGGGCCGGTCCCGGTAGGGGGAGACGGCGGGGGTGTTCAGATCCCCCCGGTACTCCTTGAACTGTTCCGGAGTCAGCTCACACACGTAGGCCAGACCCTTTTTGATCAGTTCCACCGCGTACTCGTAGTCCTTTTCAAAGTAGTCGGAGCCGTAGAAGAACCGGTCGCCCCAGTCGAAGCCCAGCCAGTGGATATCCTCCTTGATGGCTTCCACGAACTCCACGTCCTCCTTGGTGGGGTTGGTGTCGTCCATACGCAGATTGCACAGGCCGTTATACTTTTCCGCGGTACCGAAGTCGATAACCAGGGCCTTGCAGTGGCCGATGTGCAGATAGCCGTTGGGCTCCGGCGGAAACCGGGTATGGACGGTCATGCCGGCATACTGCCCGCCATCGGCGATGTCCTCGTCAATAAACGCGTGGATGAAATTTTTGCTCTCCGTAATTTCAGCCATAGAAAAACATCCTCTCTTGTTGATTCCCGACCCGCGCCGCCGGCGGCGGCGCAAAGTCTTAGCAATAATGTATCATTATAACCCATCGGTGCCGGTTTTGCAACCGAAATTCCCGCCAGAATCCCTTTATTACAGAGAAATGGTTGTGTGAAAACTGTACAGTATGGCCCAATTGTGAAAAATGCGAAAACAATTTCAGAAAAATGAAAAAATGTGGTTGTCATTTTACCGCTCTTACGCTAAAATAGGAAAGGATATGAAAGACGAGACAAGGAGGTACTCAAATTGTCTGCAATCAAGTATAAGCGCGTTCTGCTGAAGATCAGCGGAGAGGCGCTGGGAGAAAGCGTTGGGGATGGACTTTCTCTGGGCCTGGATTTCCAGAAGATCCACTCCGTATGCCAGGCGGTGAAGGACTGCCATGATATGGGGGTTCAGATCGGCCTGGTCATCGGCGGCGGCAATTTCTGGCGGGGCGTGAAAAACGGCCAGGGGAAATTGCAGCGTTCCCACGGCGACTCCATGGGTATGCTGGCCACCGTCATGAATGCCATCGCCGTGGCGGATGTGCTGGAGCAGCACGGCCTGGACGCCCGGGTGCTCACCGCTGTGGAAATGAACAAGTTTGCCGAGTACTATACCCGGGATACCGCCAACCGGTATCTGAATGAGGGCAAAGTGGTGATTTTTGCCGGCGGCACCGGCAATCCTTATTTCTCCACCGACACCGGCGCGGTGCTTCGGGGGGTGGAGATCGAGGCGGACGCCGTCCTCATGGCAAAAAATGTGGACGCCATCTATTCCGCCGACCCCAAGGCGGATCCCAACGCGGTTCGCTACAACCGCCTGACCTATGATCAGGTGCTGGCCCAGCACTTAAAGGCTACGGACTCCACCGCCATGGCTCTGGCGATGGATAACAATATGCCAATGGTATGCTTTGCCCTGAATCCCCCCCGGAATATCCTCCGCGTGGTCAGCGGAGAAGAGATCGGAACCACCGTTACTGTATAAGAAAAGAGGAGGACAACACAATGAGCGTGGATTTTAAGGAATACGCAAGAAGAATGGACAAGGCCCTGGATCACCTGAACGAGGAATTCGGCGCCGTCCGTGCCGGCCGGGCCAATGCCAAGGTTCTGGATCGGATTACCGTGGAATACTATGGAAGTGAGACCCCCCTGAACGGCGTCGCCACCATTTCGACCCCCGACGCCCGGACGCTGGTGATTCAGCCCTGGGATACCAAGCTGCTGAAGGACATCCAGAAGGCAATCCAGACTTCGGATCTGGGAATCAATCCCCAGAACGATGGCCGGGTGATCCGGCTGGCATTCCCCCAGCTGACGGAGGAGCGGCGTAAAGACCTGGTTAAGCAGGTAAGAAAGTACGCGGAAGAAGCCAAGGTTGCCATGCGGAACATCCGCCGGGACGGTATGGACTATGTGAAGAAGCTGAAGAAGAACAGCGAGATCACTGAGGACGACCAGAAGAAGGCGGAAAAGGATCTGCAGGATCTGCTGGATAAAATGACCAAGAAGGTGGATGCCGCTCTGGCGGCCAAGGAAAAGGAACTGATGTCCATTTAAGGGCTTGCCCATTTCTTTGTCCCAAGAGGGAAACTCCCTCTTGGGACAAAACGAACCAGAAAGAATGTATGCTGAATCAGGGGTCGGCGGTAAGTCGGATCCCGGATTCAGGATCCATTCTGCCTCATTATTGAAAGAAAGAGGTGCTTTCAATGGCACTTTCTGAAAAAACGACCCTTCCGCCCCCAAGGCATATTGCCATCATTATGGACGGCAATGGCCGCTGGGCGAAAAAGAAGGGCCTTCCCCGTACCGCCGGACACGCTGCCGGTGCAGAGGCCTTCCGCCGGATCGCCAATTACTGCCGCACCCTGGGGGTGGAATATCTGACGGTCTACGCCTTCTCCACAGAAAACTGGAAGCGCTCCCAGGAGGAAGTGGCGGGAATCATGAAGCTTCTGAAAAACTACCTGGAAGAGGCCCTGCGGGACATGGAGAAGAACCGGGTTCGGTTTCGTTTCTTCGGGGATCTGTCCCGTTTGTCACCCCAGCTGCAAAAGCTATGCCTGGACGCGGAGCAGCGCAGCCACGAGTATGACGTACAGGTGAATTTCTGCCTGAACTACGGCGGCCGGGATGAAATCGTCCGGGCTGCCCGGGAATTTGCCCGGGAAGCGGCGGAGGGAAGACGCCGGCCGGAGGAACTGACCGAGGAGCTGTTTGCAGGCTATCTCTACTCTGCCCAGGTGCCGGATCCGGAGCTCATTATCCGCCCCTCCGGGGAAAAGCGCATCAGCAACTTCCTGCTTTGGCAGTCGGCTTACGCGGAGTATGTATTTATGAATGTGCTGTGGCCTGATTTCGCGCCGGAGCATTTGGATGAGGCCATTGGGGAATATCACAGGCGAAATCGCCGATTTGGGGGAACATAAAGAAAGATGAAAACTCGAATTATCACGGCGGCGATTCTGGTGCCGATTTTGCTTCTGGTGGTGCTGGTGGTGCCGAAAAGTGTCGCCGCCATTGTGATGGGTGTGCTGCTGGCCATTGCGGCATATGAACTGCTGTACAGAACCAGACTGGTACAGCGTCCCCGGCTGGTGGTCCATTCCGCGCTGATGGCCTTTGCCATTTCTATGTGGAGCTATTGGGGCGCCGTCCGTGCCTGGTTTGTACTGCTTATGATGGCATTCTACATGCTCCTGTTTGCGGAAATGATGATGGATCATGTAAAGGTACGCTTTGAAATGCTGGGCATGTGTGTGATTGCCGGTGTGATCGTTCCGTATCTGCTCAGTTCTCTGATTCGGATCCTGACCCTGAGCACCGGCCGGTACGTGATCCTGGTGCCCTTCGTGGTGGCGTTTCTATCGGATACCGGCGCTTACTTCACCGGGCTGAAATTCGGCCACCATAAGCTGGCCCCGGTGGTCAGTCCCAATAAGACCATTGAAGGGGCCATTGGCGGCGTGCTGCTGGCTACGGTGAGCATGCTGCTCTATGCCCTGATCCTGGATCTGCTGCCCTTGGGCTTACAGGTGAATTATCTGGTAGCGATGCTCTACGGCTTTGCCGGCTCTCTGGTTGGGATCTTCGGGGATCTGAGCTTCTCCATTATCAAGCGCCAGACCGGCATTAAGGATTACGGCAATCTGATCCCCGGACACGGCGGCGTGCTGGATCGGTTCGATTCTTTGGTCATGGTAGCACCCCTGATGGAAGCGCTGCTTCTGCTGCTGCCCATGGCCAGCTATTGAGGAAAAAAGCTATGGTAACATGTGTCAGCATTCTCGGCTCTACCGGCTCCATCGGCCGGCAGAGCCTGGATATTATCAGCCGCCTCCCGGGTGTTCGGGTGGCGGCATTGACGGCAGGATCCAGCGTAGTGCGCATGGAGGAGCAGTGCCGAACCTTTCTGCCAAAACTGGCGGTCATGGCCAGCCGGGAGGCGGCGGAAGAACTGGCCCAGGGGATTAAAGACCTGCCCATCCGGGTAAGCTGGGGAGAGGAAGGACTCATCGAAGCGGCAACCATCTCCCAGGCGGACTGTGTCATCACCGCGGTGGTGGGGATGGTTGGCTTAAAGCCCACTTTGGCTGCCATCCGGGCGGGAAAGCGGATCGGCCTTGCCAACAAGGAAACCCTGGTCTGCGCCGGAGAGATCGTCATGGCGGAAGCGGAGAAATACGGCGTGGAGATCATTCCCGTGGACTCGGAGCATTCCGCCATCTTCCAGTGCCTGATGGGCAGCGGAAGCAAAAAAGAAGTGAAGCGGCTGATTCTGACCTGCTCCGGCGGACCCTTCTACGGCATGAACCGGGAGCAGCTGACAAAGGTGACCAAGGCGGACGCTTTGAAGCACCCCAACTGGAAAATGGGGGCCAAGATCACCATCGACTGCGCTACCCTGATGAACAAGGGCTTGGAGGTCATTGAGGCCATGCGGCTTTACCGGATGCCTTTGGAGCAGGTGGATGTGGTAATCCACCGGCAGAGCATCGTCCACTCCATGGTGGAATATGTGGACGGGGCGGTAATGGCCCAGATGGGCGCCCCGGATATGCGCCTTCCCATCCAGCTGGCCCTGACCTATCCGGAGCGGCTCAGCTGCCCGGTGGATGGGCTGGATCTGCTGAGCTGCGGGCCGTTGACCTTTGCCCGGCCCGATATGGAAAGCTTTCCCTGTCTTAACCTGGCCAGATCCTGCGCCAAGGCCGGGGGTACCGCCTGCCCTGCCATGAACGGAGCAAATGAGGAAGCGGTAGCCATGTTCTTAAACGATGAAATCGGCTTTTATGACATCTACCGGCTGGTCAGCCAGGCGGTGGATCAGGTTCCCTTCCTGGCGGAGCCTTCTTTGGAGCAGATCCTGGAGGCAGACCGCCTGGCCCGGCTGGCCGTGCGGCAGCTGAGGTAAATTATTGAAGCGAGGCATTTTATGAGCGTTTTCTTTGCAATCATCCTATTCAGCATTTTGATTTTTGTCCATGAACTGGGTCACTTCCTTACCGCCAAGCTGTTTGGGGTCCAGGTGAACGAATTCTCTTTGTTTATGGGCCCCGCCATTTGGAAAAAGCAGGTGGGGGAGACGTTATACGCGGTGCGCTGTGTTCCCATTGGCGGCTACTGCGCCATGGAAGGGGAGGACGGCGGCAGCGACAATCCCCGCTCCTTTGAAAAGGCCGCTTGGTGGAAAAGGCTCATCATTCTGGCTGCCGGCGCCGCCATGAACTTTCTCATTGGCTTTCTCATGATGGTGGCGGTCTATATGCCGGTTCAGCAGACTGTGGAGCCGGTAATCGACAGCTTTGAGTCCTTCAGCACCGTAAACGGTGAGGAGGGCTTGCAGGTTGGGGATCGGATCCTGGAAGTGGACGGAGAGAAGATATATGTGTATTCTGACTTTTCTCTCATTCTGAATCTGAACGGCGGGGACGTTCACGATCTTGTGGTAGAGCGGGACGGAGAAAAGGTCGTTCTGGATGATTTCCATATGGAAAAGCATGAAGTCACTGCCCAGGACGGAACCACCCAGATGCTCTACGGTATGAATTTCACCCTGAAGGAGCTGTCGCTGCTGGATCGGGTGCAATACGCCTGGAACCAGTCTATAGATACGGTACGTCTGGTTCGCCTGAGCCTGCAAATGCTCTTGACCGGCCAGGCGGGATTGTCGGATCTGACCGGCCCTGTGGGGCTGGTGAGCGAAATGTCCAACGTGGCGCAGGCCTCGGAGACCTGGGTGGACGCGGTGCTGAACCTTATGTATTTCGGCGGCTTCATCGCCATCAACCTGGCGGTAATGAATCTGCTGCCCATCCCCGCCCTGGACGGCGGACGGATTGTAGGCGTTGCCGTGACCACAGCGGTGGAAGCGGTGACAAAAAAGAAGATCGATCCCAAGTATGAGGGGTATCTCCATGGGGCCGGTATGATCCTGCTGCTGGGATTGATGGCGGTGGTCATGTTCAAGGATATCATTTTCCTGTTCAGGTAAACGAATATTGGGCCCCTTCCCGGCGGGAAGGGGCAAAACCCACGGTAAAAAGGAGCGATACATATGACGAGACAGATTATCGTAGGCGGCATTCCCATCGGCGGCGGCGCTCCGGTGGTGATCCAGTCCATGCTCAATACCAAAACCACGGACGTGGAGGGAAGCCTGAAGCAGCTTCGGGAATTGGCGGCTGCCGGGTGTCAGGTCGCCCGGCTGGCGGTGCCCAACATGGAAGCGGCCCGTTCCTTTGGGGATATCTGTAAGGAAAGCCCTCTGCCTCTGGTGGCGGATATTCATTTTGACTATAAGCTGGCCATTGCCGCCGCAGAAGCCGGCGCTGCCAAAATTCGGATCAACCCCGGCAACATCGGCGGGGAGGATCGGGTAAAGGCCGTAGTGGATGTGTGCAAGGACAAGAAGATTCCCATCCGCATCGGCGTCAACGGGGGCAGCCTGGATAAGCGGCTGCTGGAAAAGTACGGCCATCCCACCGCCCAGGCCCTGGTGGAGAGCGCCTTTGAGCACCTGGAGCTGCTGGAAAAACAGGGGTTCTATGATACCTGCGTGTCCATGAAGTCTTCCACCGTTCCCACCATGGTGGAGGCGGCCCGGCTGTTCCGGGAAAAGTGCGACTATCCTATTCACATTGGCGTGACCGAGACCGGCCCGGTAAGGCAGGGCCTGATCAAATCCGCCATGGGCATCGGCGCGCTGCTGCTGGACGGCATCGGCGACACCATCCGGGTCAGCCTGACCGACGATCCGGTGCAGGAGGTTTACGCTGCCAAGGATATCCTGAAGGCGGCGGGCCTGCGGAAAGAGGGCGTGAACATCATTTCCTGCCCCACCTGCGGCCGCACCCGCATCGATTTGATCGGCCTGGTGAACCAGGTGGATGAAGCCCTGCGCGACTGCCAAAAGCCCATCACCGTGGCGGTCATGGGCTGTGTGGTCAACGGCCCGGGAGAAGCACGGGAAGCGGACATCGGCATTGCCGGCGGCGACGGCTGGGGCATGATCTTTGAGAAAGGGGAGCAAGTGGAGAAGCTGCCCTATGACCAGCTGCTGAGCGCCCTGCTTCGCCGGATCGAACAGCTGTAAATGCATATATCCAGTTCCAAACAAGACGATTACCTATGAAAAACGTTTCTTTCCTTACCATGTTTCCCGACTACCAGCCGTCTGAGGCCCTGGGCAATGCCCTGACTCAGGCGGCTATCGTTGCTGCGGAAATTGACCTGGAAAACCGGTCAGCGGCAGTGACCGTTCATTCAGAAACCTATATTCCCCAGAGATCCCTGGATCAGGCCGCCAGGGACATTGGCTTGCTTTACGGCCTTGCCAGACTGGAGCTTTTTGGCACCCATCCCGCCTCCCAGCTTCACTGCGTGGAGCCGGAGGAATTGATGCAGCTGTTTGTCAACCGCAATTCCATGGCCCGGGGCGCTTTGGCCGGGGCGAAATGGGAGTGGAAGGATACCCATTTGACGGTGAAGCTTGCCGCCAACGGCAAAGACAGCCTTCTGGAGCATGTTCCCTTTGTCCAGGAGCGTCTGCGCCGGCGGTTTGACACCCAGGTGACCATTTCTATTGAGGCCGGGAAAAGTCTGGAAGGGAAGGCCCTGTTTGAAGCCATGGAATCTATGCGGGGCTCCATGATGGCAAGCATCCCCCTTCAGACCGCCAGACAGGAAAAGGTCAAGGTGGAAGCGCCCCCCAGCGAAACCTTCTACGGCAAACCCTTCCGGGGAAACCCTGTGGCTATGAAGGAATTGAATATGGACATGGGCACGGTGATTGTGGAGGGCAAGGTATTCAACGTAGACCACAAGGAGCTGAAAAAGCGGAACGCCTATGTGGTGAAATTCGACGTCACCGACAACACCAGCTCTGTCCGGGTCAACCGCTTTCTGGAGGCGGGAGAGGCCAAGCCCATATTGGAAAACGTAAAGGTGGGCGCGATTTTGCAGATCCAGGGCAAGCTGGTGGAGGATCGGTTTGAAAACGAAATGGTTCTTAAGCCCTATGCCATGAAGCCCGGCTCCATGCCCAAACGGATGGATACCGCCCCGGGCGCCAAGCGGGTGGAGCTGCATCTGCATACCACTATGTCCAATATGGACGCCCTGACCAACACGGATCAGGCCATCCGCCAGGCGGCGGCCTGGGGTCACAAGGCCATTGCCATTACCGACCACGGCTGCTGCCAGTCCTTTACCGACGCGCTGCATACGGTAGAAAGCAGAAAGCCTCCCAAGGTGGCGGGCACCGACGAGACCATCAAGATTCTCTATGGCTGCGAAGGCTACTATGTGAACGACGTGGACGACCGGATTGTGGTCCATGGGGAACAGGACATGGGCTTTGAGGAGGAATTTGTGGCCTTTGACCTGGAAACCACCGGCCTGTCCTCCAAAACCGACCGGATCATTGAGATCGGCGCGGTGATTCTGAAAAACGGGCAGGAGGTGGACCGGTTCCAGACCTTTGTGGATCCGGAGCGGCCTCTGGATAAGAAGATCGTGGAGCTGACCGGCATCACCGACGCCATGCTGATGGGCGCGCCGAAAATTGAGGAGGTACTGCCCAAATTCCTGGAATTCATCGGCGGCCGGGTGCTGGTGGCCCACAACGCGGACTTTGATACCGGCTTTATCCGGGCGGAGTGCAGGCGGCTGGGCTATGAATACAACTATACCTCCGCGGACACCCTGATTCTTTCTCAGAACCTGCTCAGCCACCTGAACAAATTCAAGCTGAACATTGTATCCAACGCCCTGAGCCTGCCGGATTTTACCCACCACCGGGCCGGGGACGACGCCATGACCTGCGGCCTGATCATGGACCGGCTGATGAAGAAACTGGAAGAAGAGCACAACATCCATCGCCTTCAGGATATCAACCCGGCAATGGGGGCCCTGCGTTCCGGCGGCCATATCACCGACCGTCAGGCCCGACACATCATTCTGTTTGCCAAGAATCAGGTGGGCCTGCGGAATTTGTATCATCTGATCTCCGATTCCAACCTGAAATACTTCCGGCGCGTGCCCCGGATTCCCAAATCCAAGATTTTGGAGCTGCGGGAGGGCCTGATTATCGGCTCCGCCTGCGAGGCAGGGGAGCTGTTCCAGGCAATCCTGGATGGGAAAAGCGACGACGAATTGAAACGGATCGCGTCCTTCTATGATTTCCTGGAGATCCAGCCCCTGGCCAACAACCGGTTTATGCTCACTTCGGAGAAATTTGAGGCGAAAACCGACGAGGATCTGCGGGAATACAACCGGAAAATCGTATGGCTGGGAGAGGAACTGGGCAAACCGGTGGTGGCCACCGGCGATGTCCACTTCCTGAATCCGGAGGATGAGATCTTCCGGCACATATTGCTTGCCACCAAGGGATTTGACGACGCGGACAAGGACATGCCCCTGTATTTCAGGACCACCGACGATATGCTGGAAGAATTCTCCTACCTGGGAGAAGAAAAGGCCCGGGAGGTGGTGGTTACCAACCCCAACCGGATTGCGGATATGTGCGAGAGCCTGCGGCCGGTGCCCCATAATCTGTTCGCTCCCAAGATCGAAAATTCTGTGGAGGATCTGAAATCCCTGGTGTACGGAAAGTTCCACCGGCTCTACGGGGACAATCCGCCGCCCTCCTTTACCCAGCGTGTGGAGACGGAGCTCCACGACATCATCTCCTGCCACTATGACGTGATTTACATGTCCGCCCAGAAGCTGGTGCAGAACTCTTTGGAGCACGGCTATCTGGTAGGCTCCCGGGGCAGTGTGGGCTCCTCCATCGTGGCGTTTATGTCCGGCATTACGGAGGTGAACTCGTTCCCGCCCCACTACCGCTGTCCCAACCCGGACTGCAAGTACACGGAGCTGAATGTGCCCAAGGGCTACAACTGCGGCGCGGACCTTCCCGACGCGGTGTGCCCCAAGTGCGGCAGCAAAATGGAGAAGGACGGCTTCAACATCCCATTTGAGACCTTTCTGGGCTTCGGCGGCGACAAGGTGCCGGATATCGACCTGAACTTCTCCGGTGAATACCAGGCCAAGGCCCACGCCTACTGTATTGAAATGTTCGGAAAGTCCCACGTGTTCCGGGCGGGCACCATTGGCACTGTGGCGGAAAAGACTGCCTTCGGTTATGTGAAAAAGTACCTTTCCGAGCGGGAAAGGGCGGTATCCCGGGCGGAGGAAGCCAGACTGGCCTCCGGCTGTGTGGGCGTCCGCCGGACCACGGGACAGCATCCTGGCGGCCTGGTGGTCATCCCCCAGGAAAACGAGATCTGGGATTTCTGCCCGGTGCAGCATCCCGCGGACGATCCCAACTCCGACCAGATTACCACCCATTTTGAATACCACTCCATGGAGGAAAACCTGCTGAAGCTGGACATGCTGGGCCATGACGACCCCACCATGATCCGGATGATGGAGGACATGACCGGGGTGGACGCCAAGACCATCCCTCTGGATGACAAGGACACCATGTCCATTTTCACATCCAGCAAGGTGCTGGGCTACGAGGATGATAAAATCCTGGGCCCAACCGGGGCGGTGGCCATTCCGGAGTTCAATACCCGGTTCACCCGGGGTATGCTCATGGACACCATGCCCACCCGGTTTGATACCCTGGTCCGGCTGTCCGGCTTCTCCCACGGCACCGACGTGTGGCTGGGCAACGCCAAGGATCTGATTACCTCCAAAACCGCCACCGTAGACTCCACCATCGGCTGTCGTGACGATATCATGATCTATCTGATCTCCTGCGGCATGCCGGAAAAGCGGTCCTTTAAGATCATGGAGTCGGTTCGAAAAGGCAGGGGCCTGCCCGACGGGGCGGAGGAGGAGATGATCGCCGCCGGGGTTCCCGACTGGTACATCGGCTCCTGCAAGAAGATCAAATACCTGTTCCCCAAGGCCCACGCGGTGGCCTATGTTATGATGGCCTTCCGAATCGCCTGGTTCAAGGTACACCACCCCCTGCCGTTTTACGCGGCCTACTTCTACCGGCGCAGCCAGAAGGGCGGCTTTGACGCGGAGCTGATGACCCGGGGCATGGACGTGGTGGTAGCCAACATCCACGCCATTGAGGACAATGAAAACGCCACCGCCAAGGATGAAGATCTGCTCACCACCCTGGAAGTGGCCTATGAATTCTATCTGCGAGGCTTCTCCTTCCTGCCCATCAGCATCTACGAAAGCCACGCCACCAGGTTCCTGGTGAAGGAAGGCAAGCTGCTGCCTCCCTTTGTGGCCATCTCCGGCCTGGGAGAAAGCGCCGCCTTGGATCTGATGGAGGGCAGGCAGGGCAAGCAGTTTTTGTCCATTGAAGAGGTTGCCGCCGCCTGCCCCAAGGTGTCCAAGACCCATATCCAGATGCTGAAGGAAGCGGGGGCCTTCGGGGACCTTCCGGACGCCAGCCAGATCAGCCTGTTCTGACAGGCTTGCAATCCGGTACCATATGTGGTACTATGGATTTAGAAGTAATCAACAAAAGGAGGATCCATATGCAAGATATTGGTATGCAGTTTCACATCCACTGCGTTCAGGGGGATGTGGGCCGATATGTATTTTTGCCCGGAGATCCGGGGCGGTGCCAGGCCATTGCCCAGTATTTTGACGATCCGGTTCATATCGGCATGAACCGGGAGTACAATATTTACACCGGCACGCTGCTGGGGGAGAAGGTTTCCGTCTGCTCCACCGGCATTGGCGGGCCCTCCGCTTCCATTGCCATGGAGGAATTGGCGGCCATTGGCGCGGATACCTTTATCCGGGTGGGCACCTGCGGCGGCATCGCCATGGATGTGCTTCCCGGGGATGTGGTGGTGGCCACCGGCGCCGTCCGCTATGAGCACACTTCGCTGGAATACGCCCCCATGGAGTATCCGGCTGTCCCGGATTTTGACGTTACCGCCGCCCTGAAGGACGCGGGAGAGGACTTGGGCTACCGGGTACACACCGGTGTGGTCCAGTGCAAGGACTCCTTCTACGGCCAGCACAGCCCGGAAAAGTCTCCGGTTTCCTATGAGCTGCTGCAAAAGTGGGAGAGCTGGAAGCGGCTGGGGGTCAAGGCCAGCGAGATGGAGTCCGCTGCCCTGTTTGTGGTGGCGGCGGCATTGGGGATCCGCTGCGGAAGCTGCTTCCACGCGGTGTGGAACCAGGAGCGGGAGAAGGCCGGCCTGGCTATGCCTATGACCGAGGATACCTCCGGGGCCATTAAAGTGGGCATTGAAGCCATGAAGCGACTGATCGCCGCGGATAAACGAAAATAAAACAAAGTGGGCGCCGCGGTTGCGGCGCCCATATGTTTTATTCGATGACCAATACATAAGGGTCGAAGGTGTTTTCCTCCAGAGCGTCCATGGCCGCCTCCGGGTCCCGGGGGCCTTCCAGCCATAGGCTGTAGCGGAATTCGCTGAAGCCGGACAGATCCATTTTGAAGTTGGTTTCCCAGGTGTTGTTCATGATCCAGGAATACACCGGCCGACGGTTGTTCTCCGGGTTTCCGTCGCACAGGCGGATGGGATGGTGCTCCATGGGGCCCATGTAAATGAGGGCCGTATCCCGGGCGGCTACCAGAGCGCTGCCCTCCTTCCACAGCCAGGCGAGACCATGGTCGGACATGTAGTACTCCATACAGGTGCCGGGAATCTGATCCACGCCGGGGCGGAAGGCTTCCGCTCCCTTGCGAAGATAAACCTCGCTTTCCGGAATGTCCAGGGCCAGGGGCAGAAATACGCTCTCAATATCCCGGGACAGCTGTTTGCCCAGCTGCAGAGAAACGTCGATTCTGGGGGCTTCCTCAAACAGCTTCACATACACATCCGCCAGGATGGTTCCCGGCAGGCTGTAGCGCAGCCGCAGACGGGTGAAAACAGCCCCATGCTCCAGGCAGAGGATTTCCTCCAGGCGGCCAATGTGAAGCTTGGCATGCTTGCCACGGATATTCCGTCCCAGAATCCGCCGCTCCTGTTCCTCCCGGCAGGGGAACTCTGGATTCTCAATGGCGATGGGAGTCACCTCATAGATGGGCGTAAAGAGGGGGGCCACGCCCCGTCCGGACAGGTTCCGGCCTGTGGCTTTGTCAATCAAAGCGGTGACCCCCTGCCCCGTCCGGTAGCACAGCTTGAACCACCGGTTTTCAAACTCGTAGGGAAGGCGGTAGGTAACGGGATCATAGTCGTTTACAATATCCCGGATCCGCTCCGCTCCTACGTAGCATTTTCGGCTGTTCAAAGTCTGAGGCTCAGCGGGAAGCTCCCGGTAGATATATTCCTTTTCCTCATAGGGCAGGAAATGATCCCAGAAGCTGATCAGACGCCCCCGGGGATGTAGGGATACCTGACAGGTCAGGGCGCTGCCTTCCCGGGTCAGTATTCCCGCCCGGGCCATATGGGGGCTTTCAATATAGAATTCCACCAGCTTTTTCCCCGCCTGTCCGGTGACGTTGCAGGCGCGGATTTTGCCTGTGGTATTGTAGTAGCGGAGGATATCGCCCTTTTCCGAGGCGATTTGGTTCAGCATCCGGGAGGCGGCTTCGTGGGCTTTGGAGGCATAGCTGTGCTTGCGCAGGTCCAGATTCAGCACCATGGTATCGCAGGGATTGGTGATGGTGGAGGAGTGGCCCCAGGTATGTTCGGCGTACAGCATCAAAGCGTCCTGGGCCGCTTCGGTAAGCTGGGGGTATTTCTGTCCGGCTTCCGGATCCAGGCGGCCGCACAGCCGCAGCAGCTGACGGGCCTCCAAATAATGCTTTACCCCGTACGGTGTGCTGCCTACGCCGTTGGCCCACCAGTCGTTCAGATCGCCCCGGTATACCGGCGCGTCTCCCAGCTTGGGGGCAATGGCCTGGTACAGCTCCTGCAGGGAAACCATCTGAATGAGGAACTCCTGACCGTAGCGGCGGTTATACTCCCGGATTACCTCCAGAATCTCCAGGGAGGGCGGGGCGTTGTCGCTGAACACCCCGGAGACGGCGGTGATCAGGAAATCATACCCGTAACCGTGGTCCTGGCACAGCTGCCGGTATTGCTCCAGATTCCGATGGAGGGTCTGCACCGGGTCGGCCTCCGGGGCCTGGGCGCCCAGGTGATTTTGGACCATAAAATTGCTGGCCCGGTTGGGCTTCAGCCCCAGCACGTTCCCCAGGTTGTAGTGCTCTCCGTTCCATACCAGCAGCCGCTGCCCGGCAGCGTTTTCCCACCAGAAGGCGTTCTGATTCTGGTAAAGCGGATACATGCCGTGGTGGCAGTGGATGTTCATAAAGAGAAACTCCACGCCCTCCGCCATCATGGCGTCCCGGTAGCCCATGGAAATGCCGTTGATGTCCGCCATCATGGCGGTTTTCATAGGAAGGCGCTGCTGCCAGCGGTGGAGCCGTTCCTGATAGACGCCGCAGTCCACCAAATCGTTGAAATTCAGGTAGTTGGCGGACAGGCCGATCTTGCCCGCCGCCGCCAGATCCCGGAAGGCTTGCTTTTGAGCGGGGGAGGCGGTTTTGAAAAATTCTTCCACGCAAAACAGCGTCTCGCAGTTCCACCGGAAGTCCTGATACGCGGGCTCCTCCATAATGGAAAGTACGGTCTTAATGTAGTCCGCCTGGGTGTGGATTACCCGTTCCTGCAAGTCGGTATAGCCGATGTCGGTGTGAGAGTGATGGATTACATAGAGGGTTTTGATTTTGTTTTCCATGATAGATATCCGATCCCTTTCCTGAAAAATAGCGGCAGAGGACCGCTCTGCCGCTTGAACTGTGAGCCGATGGCCATTACAATTCCTGATATTTCACAAAGCCCAGGGTCATGTAGTCTAAGTACACCTGCTTGTCCGGCGTTTTGCCCATGGTTACCCGGCGGCACTGGACATCCCAAACCGGCTGCCCCTGAAGCTCTGTCTTTCGAATTTCAAACACGTGGTTCCAGCTTCTGCCTTCCATATACTGAGGCTCTTTCAGAAACCGGATCAGCTCTAAGCGGCGGAAGTTGAAGGTGGGGAAGGCGTTTTTGATACAGGTTTCAAACAGCACCTCCGCCTCCCGGACGCTGCCCAGCTCAAAGGTGTTTCGAATCATCGCGCCATAGTCCTGCATAAGAAAACCTCCTTACAATTTGCTGTATGCCTTGTCGAGAAATTTCTGGGTGTTTACGATCACCCGGGTATGGGTTGCCTTGCCGATTTCTCCCGCCTCGTCAAAGGCCCGGATCTGGAAGGTGATGGTTTTGCCCTCCACTTCGGTGACCTCTGCTTCCGCGGTCACCTCCATGCCCACCGGGGTGGCGCTGGTGTGCTCCAGGTGCAGCGCGGTGCCTACCGTGGTTTTATCTTCGCCCAGGCAGCCGGCGATGGCTTCACAGGCGGCCCCTTCCATCAGCGCCGCCATGCAGGGGGTGGCATAGACCAGAAGATCTCCGGAACCAACCTCTTTGGCGGTATCCTCCCGCTCGGCCACGGTGCTGGCCTGTCCTTTCATTCCAACGGAGATTTCCATATGTATCACGACCTTTCTCATGTTCATTTTACCCCATAGCGGCAAAAGTGTCAATGAAAAGGGTTGCCATTTGGGGAAATAATCTTTATAATAAAAGCATCAAACAAAACGGAGGAGATCAACATGGTTGTCAACGACAAGCTGAACCTTACCATGCTCTGCGATTTCTATGAACTGACCATGAGCCAGGGCTATTTTGCCAACGGCTATGCCGACCGGATCACCTATTTCGATTTGTTTTTCCGCCGGTGTCCGGATGGCGGCGGGTTTGCCATCGCGGCGGGCCTGGAGCAGATCGTCCAGTATATTCAGGATCTGCATTTTTCCCCTGAGGACATTGAATACCTCCGGGGCAGAAATATGTTCAGCGAAGAATTCCTGGCCTATCTTGGAGATTTCAAGTTTACAGGCGACATATGGGCGGTTCCCGAGGGTACCCCCGTGTTCCCCAAGGAGCCGATCATTACCGTCCGGGCCCCGGCCATTCAGGCCCAGCTGATCGAGACGTATCTGCTGCTGTGCGTCAACCACCAGAGCCTGATCGCCACCAAGGCCAACCGGGTGGTTCGGGCCGCCGAGGGACGCACTGTGCTGGAATTCGGCTCCCGCCGGGCCCAGGGGGCGGACGCCGCCATTTTGGGCGCCAGAGCCGCCTATATCGGCGGCTGCCACGGCACGGCCTGCACCATTTCCGATCAGCTGTTCGGGGTGAAGGCCGGCGGCACCATGGCTCATGCCTGGGTGCAGATGTTCGACAGCGAGTACGAGGCGTTCAAGACCTATGTGCAGATGTACCCCCACAATGCCACCTTGCTGGTGGACACCTACAACACCCTGAAGTCCGGCGTGCCCAACGCCATTCGGGTGTTCAACGAGGTGCTCAAACCCCTGGGCATTACCAAGTGCGGCATTCGCCTGGATTCCGGCGATATGGCCTATCTGACCCAGCAGGCACGAAAGATGCTGGACGCGGCCGGGTGGACTCAGTGCCAGATCTCTGTATCCAACTCCCTGGATGAGTACATCATCCGGGACATTCTCCGCCAGGGGGCCCAGATCGATATGTTCGGCGTGGGCGAGCGGCTGATTACCGCCAGAAGTGAGCCGGTATTCGGCGGCGTGTACAAGCTGGTGGCGGTGGAATCGCCCGACGGTACGGTGATCCCCAAGATCAAGATTTCGGAGAACGTGGCCAAGATCACCAATCCCCACTACAAGCGGCTGTACCGGTTCTTCGGCAACGACACCGGCAAGGCCATTGCCGACTATATGACGGTCTATGATGAAACCGTAGATAACAGCCGGGATCTGGAGATTTTTGATCCGGAAGCCACCTGGAAAACCAAGACGGTCTACAACTTTACAGCCAAGGAATTGCAGGTTCCTGTGTTCCGAAACGGGGAACTGGTGTACAAGCTGCCCACCCTGGATGAGATCCGGGAATACTGCCGTGCCCAGGTAGACACCTTGTGGGACGAAGTGAAGCGTTTCGACAATCCCCAGACCTACTATGTGGACCTGAGCCAAAAGCTGTGGGACATTAAGTACAATCTGCTGAAATCCAATGGCAGGCAGTAAGAAAACAAGCGCCGGTTCCGTTGCCCTTGGAGGCGTCCTGGCGGCGCTGGCGGTGGTGGTCATGAGCATGGGGACGCTGATTCCCGTGGCTGCCTATGTATGCCCCTGTGCTTGTGCCCTGCTGCTGCAGGTGGTTCTGAAAACCTGCGGCAGCCGGATGGCCTGGGCCTGGTATGGAGCGGTGGCGGTGCTGTCTATGCTGCTTGCCCCGGATAAGGAGGCAGGGGCGGTGTTCCTGTTTTTGGGATACTACCCCATTGTCAAGCCCAAGCTGGACAGAAGGAAGCTTTCCTGGCTGTGGAAGGGACTCCTATTCAACGGGGCGGAGGCTTTGATGTACGTTATACTGATCCACCTGCTGGGCATGGCGCAAATCGCGGCGGAGTTTGAGGAAATGGGCCGCTTTTTTCTGGCGGTATTTCTGATTCTGGGAAATGTGACCTTTTTCCTGCTGGATCGGCTGCTGGGAATGAAGGCGAAAAAAATCCTGTGACACAAGCGGGCAGGGGGGCAGACTCCCTGCCTGCATTTTCGGAGGAACCATGGAAGAAAACTGGTATTTGTACATTCTGCGATGCAAGGATGAATCCCTGTACACCGGCATTACCACCGATGTTCAAAAGCGGTTTGATGCCCACAAGCGGGGGAAAGGGGCTAAGTACACCCGGGGCAGGGGCCCTCTGGAGCTGGTATACCGGGAGTGCTGTGGCAGCCATTCCCAAGCGCTGAAACGGGAGCTGGAGATCAAGGCCCTGACCAGGGAGGAAAAGTTTCGTCTGATTCTGGAAAATGATGGTGATTTTGAAAGAATAACCTTGACAAATGGATAATGAATGATTATCATAAAAAATTAGCAGAAACTAACCAAGCAAGCCTGCCCATTGTGACAGGGAAGGAAATCCTTTTTGCAAAGGAGGAATGGATATGAGGACGCTTAAGGACGCAAAGGTTGGCGATGTGGTCACGGTGGTGAAGCTCCACGGAGAAGGAGCGGTTCGCCGGCGGATCATGGATATGGGCATTACCAAGAACGTGGAAGTGTTTGTCCGGAAGGTGGCCCCTCTGGGAGATCCCATCGAGGTGAACGTTCGGGGCTATGAACTGAGCCTGCGGAAGGCTGACGCGGAAATGATCGAAGTGACCGGATGACGCAAACAGGTTCTATCGGGAAGTTAGCAAAAGCTAATCTTATTAGAGAGGACGATCCTATGAGTATCAAAATTGCCCTTGCCGGCAATCCCAACAGCGGCAAGACCACACTGTTTAATATCCTCACCGGTTCCAACCAGTATGTGGGCAACTGGCCCGGAGTCACCGTGGAGAAGAAGGAGGGCACCCTGAAGGGCCACAGCGATGTGGTAATCCAGGATCTGCCCGGTATTTACTCCCTGTCTCCCTATTCCCCCGAGGAACTGGTGACCCGTACTTACCTGGTCAACGACCACCCCGACGCCATTTTGAACATCGTGGACGGCACAAACATTGAGCGGAACCTGTATCTGACCACCCAGCTGATGGACTTGGGCCATCCGGTGGTCATTGCCGTGAATATGATCGACCTGGTCCGCCGGAACGGAGATGTGATCGATCTGCAGCGGCTGGGCAAGGCCATGGGCTGCGTGTGTGTGGAGATCAGCGCCCTGAAAGGGGAGGGCTGCATGGAAGCCGCGGAAAAAGCGGTGGAGCTGGCAAAAAACCATGAGCATACGGATATGCCCCATGTGTTCAACGGCTCTGTAGAGCATGCCCTGGCCCATATTGAAGAGTCCATTGAGGGCAAGGTACAGCAGAACTATCTGCGTTGGTATGCCATCAAGCTGTTTGAGCGGGATGAGCGGGTTCGGGAAGAGGTTGGCTTGGATCAGGATCTTCTGAACCATTTGGAGGAGCACATTGCCGACTGTGAAAAGGAAATGGACGACGATGCGGAGTCCATCATCGCTGACCAGCGCTACTGCTATATTGAGCGGGTGATTAATAAGTCGGTGAAGAAGAAAGCCCCTAAGCACGCTCTGAGCCTGTCGGATAAGATCGACCGGATCGTCACCAACCGGATCCTGGCGCTGCCTATTTTCGCCTGTGTCATGTTTTTGATGTATGCCATCGCCATGGGCTCCTTCCCCTTCTCCATCGGCACCATCGCCACAGACTGGGCCAACGATGTTCTCTTCGGGGAATGGATCCCCGGTCTGCTGGATGGGATTTTGACGGCCCTGGGCGTCAGCGGCTGGCTGTACGGACTGATTATGGACGGCATTGTGGCCGGTGTAGGCGCGGTGCTGGGCTTTGTGCCTCAGATCCTGGTGCTGAGCCTGCTGCTGTCTATTCTGGAGGACGTGGGCTATATGTCCCGGGTGGCCTTTATTATGGACCGGATCTTGCGAAAATTCGGCCTGTCCGGCAAGTCCATCATCCCCATGCTGGTGGCTACCGGCTGCGGCGTGCCCGGTATTCTGGCTTCCCGCACCATTGAGCAGGAAAATGACCGAAGGATCACCGTTATGACCACCGGATTCATTCCCTGCGGCGCGAAAATGCCCATCATCGGCCTGTTCGCCGGGGCGGTATTCGGCAATTCTCCCCTAGTGGCGGTTTCCGCCTTCTTCATCGGCGTGGCCGCCGTGGTGGTCTCCGGTGTGATTCTGAAGAAGTTCAAGACCTTTGCCGGAAGGCCCGCTCCTTTTGTTATGGAGCTGCCGGCCTACCATATGCCCTCTGCCAGGAATGTGCTGCGCTCCACTGCCGACCGGGCTATGGACTTTGTAAAGCGGGCTACCACCATTGTGCTGCTCAGCTCCATTATTCTGTGGTTCCTGCAAAGCTATGGCGTTGTGGACGGCGTATTTATGGCTGTGGAGGACAGCAATGTTTCCCTGCTGGCGGACGCGGGACGGCTTGTTGCCTGGATCTTCTACCCCCTGGGCTGGATGGGGGATATGGCCTGGAAGGCCACTGTGGCAACGGCCACCGGGCTGATCGCCAAGGAGCAGGTGGTCATGACCTTCGGCACCTTGTACCACTACGCAGGGGAATTGAGCGAAGCCGGTGACGAGATCTGGGCCCTGGTGGCTGCTGACTTCGGCCCCGTGCGCTCCTACAGCTTTATGATTTTCAATCTGCTGTGCTGCCCCTGCTTTGCCGCTGTGGGCGCCATCAAGCGGGAAATGGGCAGCGTCAAGTGGACTGTGGGCACCATCGCCTACATGTGCGCCTTTGCTTACGCGGTGGCTATGATCGTTTATCAGATATTCGGCCTGTTCACCGGGGAAGCCACCTTTGGCATCTTTACCATTCTGGCGGTGGCGGTGCTGGCGGCGCTGATCTATCTGACCGTTCGGAAAAACAAGTACGCCGACGCGAAAATCAAGGTGGGTGTGTGACCTGACAAGGGGAAAGGAGTGACAAGCAATGGGCGATATTGTGGTGATCGCCGTACTGGCGCTGATCGTTGGCCTGATTATCCGGAGCATGATTCGCAGCCGGAAAAAGGGACAGTGCTTTGGATGCAGCGGATGCAGCGGCTGTGCCTGTTCCTCCGAAAGCGGTAACTGCGGCTGCCATGGGGCAAAGCCTTAAAACGCCTCTGTCCGGCGCAAAGAAATAAGAGTAGAAACGATGCCTGGTTTTGCCGGGCATCGTTTTTTGGAGAAAAAGGGAATGAGAAAACGGTATGGCCGAAGCCATACCGTTTTTGGAAAAATGGAACGAAGGGCGCAATCACATATCGTAAATGCCCATGATGAGAATGCCCGCGAAGGTCACGGCGATGCACGCATAGTGCTTCCAGCTGAGCTTCTCCTTCAGGAACAGGCGGCTCCACAGTACGGATACCATGCAGTAAGAGGCGATGATGGGAGCGGCCAGTGCGGACTCGCCGCTGGCCAGGGCGTAGATGTAGAATACCTGGCCGATGGTCTCGAAAATGGCGCCGATGTATTTGGGGACTTCCAGCTTGGGAACCAGCTTCTGCTTTTTGATCAGGCAGGTATATACGAAGCATACCACACCCGCCGCCAGGAAGGTCAGCTCGTAGGCCACATTTGCCGAATCCTCGTTCAGGGTCTCCAGCACCAGATCATCAGCGAAGGTACCGGCGGCGTCCAGCAGGCAGTAGGCCAGGGGCAGCGCCAGGGCCAGCCAGCTTTTGGCGTACTTATAGTTGGAGGCCTCCTGCCGGGCGGCGCGAAGTTCCTCGTCCTCGTTTGCTTCCACAAACCCAAGGCCGATGACACCGGCGCAGGCCAGGACGATGGCCAGGTACTGGGGAGCGGCCATGGAACCGGCGGTGCCGGTGAGAATGGCGATGATGGCCACCAGCGCGCCGCTGGCGTTGCAGATGGGGGAGGAAATGCTCAGCTCAATGTAGCGCAGACCCACATAGCCCAAAGTCATGGAGCCGATGTACAGCAGCGATACAGGCAGATACGTCCAGATGACCTCCCAGCTGATGGCTACGCCCCCGATGAAGATCTCATACAGGGCGTGAATGCCCATGACCGCGCCCACAGCCATGACCATCTTAAACTGGCTGTAGCGGTCGCTGGCGTCCCGGCAGCCGATCTTGGAAAAGAAATCGGAACCGGACCAGCAAAGCAGTGCGATGATAGAAAACCAAAACCAACTCATTTATGATACCTCTTTTTCTTTCGTACTATATAGATCACAGGCTGACTAAGCCCGCGTCTACCATTTTTTGCAGACTCATGAGAATGCCCAGCTTGGCGTGGTTCCAGGTAAGTCCGCCCTGGAAATACACCGCGTAGGGAGGCCGGATGGGGCCGTCAGCGGAAAGCTCAATGGAGCTGCCCTGGACGAAAGCGCCCGCCGCCATGATTACCTTGTCATTGTAGCCGGGCATGTCGGAAGGGTAGGGGGTGGCGAAGGAATCCACAGGAGCCGCGGCCTGAATCCCTTTACAGAAGGCGATCATGCCTTCCTCACTGCCCAGTTCCACCGCCTGAATGATGTCGTGGCGGCTTTCCGTGGCATTGGGCACGCACCGGAAGCCCAGGGGCTCGTACAGGTTGGCGGCGAAAATGGCGCCTTTTTCCGCGCCGGCTGTGACGGTGGGGGCCAGGAAAAAGCCCTGGTACAGCTGGGGCATCAAACCCAGATTTGCGCCCACCTCCTGGCCCAGGCCAGGGGCGGAGAGACGGTAAGCGCACCGGTCGATGCATTTTCTGCTGCCTACAATATAGCCGCCGATGGGGGCCAGACCGCCGCCGGGATTTTTAATCAGAGAACCAACGGTCATATCCGCTCCCACGTCAGAGGGCTCCATGGTCTCTACAAATTCCCCGTAGCAGTTGTCTACCATCACCAGCACATCGGGCTTGATTTTTTTGCAGAAGGCGATCAGCTCCCCGATCTGGGCAACGGAGAAGGTGGGGCGGGTGGCGTAGCCCTTGGAGCGTTGAATGGTGATCAGCTTGGTTTTTTCGTTGATGGCAGCCTGGATGCCCGGGTAGTCAAAGCTGCCGTCGGCCAGCAGATCCACCTGCCGGTAGGAAACTCCATACTCCGCCAGAGAGCAGGGGCTGGGGCGAATGCCGATGACCTCCTGCAAGGTATCGTAGGGAGCGCCTACGGGGGAGAGCAGCTCGTCCCCGGGCAGAAGATTCGCGCTGAGAGCCGCGGTCAGGGCGTGGGTGCCGCAGGTGATCTGAGGGCGAACCAGGGCGGCTTCCGTGTGGAACACATCGGCATACACCCGCTCCAAATTGTCCCGGCCAAAGTCGTCGTAGCCGTAGCCGGTGGTGGCGGCAAAGCAGGCGGCGCTGACCCGGTTTTTCTGCATGGCCCAAAGAACCTTGGCCTGGTTATGCTCCGCTACCTGATCGATGGCGGCGAAACGATCCCGCAGCTTTTCCAGGGCGTTTTCCCCATAGGCGTATACCCCGGGAGAGATGCCCATGGTCTGATACAGTTCCAGTAATTCTTCCATTTGTCAATCCTCTTTTTTTACGTTATTGATGATTTCGTTGGCCAGATTGTTCAGTACTTCCGGGCGGGAGACGATCAACCCGGCGTCCGGATCCCCCAGGATCAGCAGGGTGTCTCCCGGGCGGATACCGAACATCTCCCGGGCTTCCTTGGGGATCACGATCTGCCCCCGGTCGCCCACCTTGGCGGTGCCGAAGACCCGATGCTGCTTATTTTTACCCAGAATGTGTTTGCCTCCAGGCATGGTACCACTCCAATCACACTTTTCATATTTTTCACACGGCTCAGATTATAATAAAATCCGCTCCGGTTGTCAAGTCCGGAGCGGGAAATATTAAGATATGAGAATCAGTCGTCTCTTCTCCGGTTTCCGCCGAAGATCACCAGGAGGCGAAGCAGCTGGGCCAGGGCGGTGGCAGTGGCGGCAACATAGGTCAGAGCGGCGGCCTGAAGGGTTTTCCGAGCGCCTTTTTGCTCATCCTCTGACAAAAGACCTCCCTGCTCAATGGCCTGCATGGCCCGGCGGCTGGCGTTGAATTCCACAGGCAGGGTGACCAGCTGAAAGGCCAGAGATAGGCTGAAGCAGGCGATGCCCAGGTACACAAAGAAATAGGAGAAGTTCTCACCAAAGGACAGGAGCAGGCCCAGCAGGATCAAGGGCATGGCAAGCTTGGAGCCTAAGTTGGTAATGGGAATGATGGCGGCACGAAGCTTGATGGGGGCGTAATTCTGGGCGTACTGCACTGCGTGGCCCGCTTCGTGGCAGGCAACGCCGATGGCGGCGGTGGAGGTGTTGCCGTATACGTTGTCAGACAACCGGATCACATTGGTTCTGGGATCATAATGGTCTGTCAGATTGCCGCTGACACGCTCGATGCGAACATTCCGGACGCCGTTGGCGGACAGCACCCGCTGGGCAGCCTCCGCACCGGTGATGTTCCGCCGGGAAAACTGGCGGGAATATTTCTTGAAGGTGCTGTTTACATTGGCGCTGGCCCAAAGGGACAGCACAACGCAGGGAAGGACCAGAACCACATAGGTCCAGTCAAAGTAATAAAATGGCATTGTTTACGAACCTCCTGATTTGCAGTGTTACAATAGTTCCGGCTCCATGGCCTCATGGAGCCGCTGGGTGATGGCACCCCGGAAAATGGAATCCGCCTGGCTGTGCAGAGTTTGCATAGCGCCGGTGACCAGGTTCAAGGGAAGCTGGCCGTGCATAAACAGATCCTGGTCAAAAATAAACTTGACCTCCGGATCTTGCTGACCGTTTCGCTTTATCAGACCGGGGCCGGCGTGGAGCTTTACCCGGCAGCCGCCCCGAAGAGACAGCTCCGCGTCCACGCTGCATTTGGCGGCGGCGGACTCCTGTACATCCTCCTGGGCCAAGGGGCCTAAATAGTAGGGGGAGATGAGCTGGGAGAAGGGGACGCCCTCCAGATCCAGGGAGGATCGGGAGATGTAATTCAAATACCGCAATCCCACCCGTTCAAAATAGGCGGGTTTATAAACCTGGATGAAGGCGGCCAAGGGCTTATCCAGCTTGGCGGCAAAATCCTCCCAGCTTACATAGTGTGTGCAGCTTAAGGAGATAAATTTCCCCGTCAGGTTTACCCGCCAGACGTTATCCGCAGAGGAAAACTGGTAATTGATCACAGGCGCCGGATTTTGCAGAGTCAGACTGCCGGGAACGCCGGTGATTTTTGGGGCGGGCATGTCCTGGCCCCGGGAATACTGGGGAAATTCCCCTCGGATGGCCTCCTGAAAGGCCACCGGCGCTCCGGCGGAAATGGCTAGGATCTCCGGAAAACGCAGCTGGCAAATGACACTTCCCAGCTGATGATTCCGGTAGCGGCAGCGCGGCGCAGTGGAAAACATACACATTCCTCTCATTTCTATCATTCATTTCTTTTATTATATCCCAGGTCGGGAAAAATGGCAAGGGCAGAGCACAGGGAGAAGTGTTAGGTTTTTATGAATTTTAAGCCGGGTTTCAATCTTTACCGGAAAGGAAAGATTCCTGTGGAAATCCCGGCGGGAGTATGGTATACTGAGTCAAAGGAAAGCAGAGGCCCTATGGAGCTGCTGTAGCTGCCGGAGGAGACCGAACCCCGGCTCAGGAGGTTGATATAGAAGAATGCGTTACGCGACGATCAAAAAGTGTGATATTGCCAACGGCCCCGGGGTTCGGGTAAGCCTGTTTGTCTCCGGCTGCACCCATCGGTGTCCCGGCTGCTTCAATGAGGTGGCTTGGGACTTTGACTACGGTGAGCCCTTTACCCAGCAGACCATAGAACAGATCATCAATCTGCTCCGTCCCGGCTATATCCGGGGGTTGACCCTGCTGGGCGGGGAGCCATTTGATCCAAGAAATCAGTCCACTGTGGTAGAGCTTCTGCGGCAGGTGAAAAACGCGCTGCCAGAAAAGAGCGTCTGGGCCTTTACAGGCTATTTATTTGAAAAAGACCTGCTCTCCGGCCGTCTGGGGGATGTGGGAGAATACTTAAGCTATCTGGATGTGTTGGTAGACGGCCCCTTTATCCAGGAAAAGAAAAATCTGTCCCTGCGATTCCGGGGCTCGGAAAACCAGCGGCTCATTGATGTCCCTAAGTCCCTGGCCGCGGGAAAGACCATCCTGTGGCAGGACTGGCAGGGAGAAAGCAGAGGAATGAAATGATGGAAACGATTCATGTAAAACTGCTCCGGCAAGGAGCAAAGCTGCCTACCTACGGCAGCTTAGAAGCGGCGGGAGCGGATCTGTATGCCTGCCTGGAAGCACCCCTGACCATTGAGCCGGGGCAGACGGCCTTTGTGCCTACCGGCATCGCCCTGGAGGTGCCGGTACACTGCGCCGGACTGATCTATGCCCGCAGCGGCCTTGCCTGCAAGCGGGACTTGGCGCCCGCCAATAAGGTGGGGGTCATTGACAGCGACTACCGGGGAGAGATTCTGGTAGCCCTGCACAACCATGGCACAGCTTCTCAGACCGTGGAACCTGGGGAGCGGGTTGCCCAGCTGATCATTACCCCGGTGCTACAGCCGGCCTATGAGGCGGTCCGGGAGCTGACCGACACCGCCCGAAACGCCGGGGGCTTCGGCTCTACAGGAAAATAACGACACCCGCAAAGGACATTGGCGCTCGGAGGATCCTCCGGGCGTTTTTTTGCAAAAAAGGGAGCCTCCCGAAGGAGGCTCGCCTATGTCTTATGGGATTTGGGATTACTTCTTGGCCTTGGAACGCTCCATGGTGCGCTGAATCAGCTTGACAATTTCCACCACGGGGATGACGATGATAGCCAGAGCGATGGCGACCAAGTACTCAGTCCAGGAGATGACTTCGAAGCCGAAGGCGTTGGCCAGGAAGGGAACTTCCAGAACCAGGGTGGTCAGCAGAAGGCTTCCCAGCATAGCGGCCCACAGAACCTTGTTGTGGCCCTTCAGGCTGAAGATGGACTTACGCTGAGAGCGCATGTTGAAGGCATGGAAGATCTCACACATGGACATGGTCAGGAAGGCCATGGTCATGCCGTCGGGAGATACGCCATTGGGCATTTCGAAGTAACCAACCTCGAAGCAGTGGCCGATGATATAGGAGGCCAGGGTGATGATGGCGACCAGAGTGCCCTGATAGGCAATGTCCACGCCGAGACCGCCGGCGAAGATGCCTTCCTTGGAATCACGGGGAGGACGGTTCATGATGTCGGATTCGGGTTCTTCCACACCCAGCGCCAGGGCGGGGAAGCAGTCGGTGACCAGGTTGATGAACAACAGGTGCACAGGGTTCAGCAGGGTGAAGCCCATCAGAGTGGCCAGGAACACGCCCAGAACCTCGGACATGTTGGAACCCAGCAGGAACTGGATGGATTTGCGGATGTTGTCGTAGATCCGGCGGCCTTCGCCGACAGCGGCTACGATGGTGGCGAAGTTGTCGTCGGCCAGAACCATGTCGGCCACGTTCTTGGTTACGTCGGTGCCGGTGATGCCCATGCCCACGCCGATATCGGCGGCCTTGATGGAAGGCGCGTCGTTCACGCCGTCGCCGGTCATGGCGGTAATGGCGCCGTTGGCCTTCCAGGCGGTGACGATCCGGGTCTTGTGCTCAGGCTGCACACGGGCGTAGACGCTGTACTTCTTGACGGCTTCCTGCATTTCCTCGTCGGACAGGCCGTTCAGCTCGGAACCGGTGATGGCCTGGGAAGCGTCGGTGATAATGCCCAGCTCCTTGGCAATGGCCACGGCGGTGTCCTTGTGGTCGCCGGTGATCATCACGGGACGGATGCCGGCGCTGGCGCAGTCCACGATGGCGGGCTTGACCTCGGGACGGACCGGATCGATCATGCCGGTCAGGCCCACGAAGATCAGATCCTGCTCCAGGAACTCGGGGGTATTGTCGGCGGGACGCTGAGCCCAATTGCGCTTGGCGGCAGCCAGCACACGCAGGGCGCGGTCGGCCATGGACTTGTTGGTTTTCAGGATCTCGTCCATCTTTTCCTTAGTCATGGGAACGATCTGGCCGTTATCCTCGTAGCTGGTGCAGCGCTTCAGAACTTCGTCGGGAGCGCCCTTGGTGAACTGAACAAAAGCGCCGTCCACAGCGTGAATGGTGGACATCATCTTACGGGAGGAGTCGAAGGGGGCTTCGTCCACACGGGGCATGGTCTTTTCCACTTCGTGCTTCAGATGGCCTTCCTTGGCGGCGAAGTTGACCAGAGCGGCCTCGGTGGGCTCGCCTTCCGCCTGACCTGCATCGTTCAGGTTGGCGTCGGAACACAGAGCCATGGCAATGCACACGTTCTTGGTGTCGCCCACGTGATCTACCACGGTCATCTTGTTCTGGGTCAGGGTGCCGGTCTTATCGGAGCAGATGACCTGGGTGCAGCCCAGGGTTTCCACGGCGGTGAGCCGGCGGATAACCGCGTTGCGCTTGGACATGTTGGTTACGCCGATGGACAGAACCACGGTAACCACGGTGGACAGGCCCTCGGGAATGGCGGCAACCGCCAGGGAAACGGCTACCATGAAGGTTTCCAGGATTACGGTCAGGCCCATGCCGTCTCCGCCCCGGTATGCCATAAACAGATTGAACGCGAAGATAAATACACAGATGCCCAGCACCAGCTTGGACAGGATCACGCTCAGCTCATCCAGCTTGCGCTGAAGGGGAGTCTGCTCCTCTTCGGTGGTGGCCAGAGCGCCGGCGATCTTGCCCATTTCGGTGGTCATGCCGGTGTCGGTGATTACAGCTCTGCCACGGCCGTAAACCACAGTAGAGCCCATGTAGCACATGTTCTTCCGGTCGCCCAGAGGTACGTCGTCCAGGTTGCCTTCGACGGTCAGGGCTTCCACATCCTTGTTTACAGGGACGGATTCGCCGGTCAGGGCGGCTTCTTCGATCTTCAGGCTGGCGTTCTCGATGATACGGCCGTCAGCGGGGACCGCATCGCCGGCTTCCAGAATGACCACGTCACCGGGAACCAGATCGGTGGAATGGAGGGTGACCTGCTTGCCGTCACGCATGACTTTACAGGTGGCGGCTGTCATGGTGCGAAGGGCTTCAATGGCTGCTTCAGCCTTGCTCTCCTGGAACACGCCCAGGCAGGCATTCAGCAGAACAACGATCAGAATGATGAACACCTCCGCCAGGCTCTCACCGGAGATCAGGTTGGTGACGGCGGATACGGCGGCGGCGATCATCAAGATGATCAGCATGGGATTCTTCAGCTGCTCAATGAAACGCTGAAGAAGGGTGGGTTTTTCGGCGTCCTTCAGTTTGTTGGGGCCGTATTTGGCGAGGCGCTCTTCAGCCTGCTGGGTAGTCAGGCCGTCAGCGCCTACCCCAAGGCCCTGCAGGACATCCTGGGCGGACTGAGTGTAGAATTTGCTCATGAATGACTCTCCTTCCTGTTGTTTGCGCTTAGGTATTTTTCATCACAATGGTTTCGACGCAGTCGCCCACATGCTCACAGGCGTCGGCGCACATCTCCATGTACTCGTAGATCTCGCGCCAAAGCATAATGGCCAGGGGATCGGTGCTGGTATCCATAATGGAGAGAGACGCCTTCAGGTACAACTTATCGCACTCTTCTTCCATGTGATTCAAATTGATGATCATTTCGTGAAGCTTCTTGGGACGCTTGAAGTTAGGCAGTTCCACCAAAATCGCTTTCAAAAGATCGCAGCAGGCTACAATCTTTCCGGCAAACTCCACAGCTTCCGGGGTGACGGTCTGGATCCGATCCACATAAAACCGCTGCAGCACCTCTTCGATGCAGTCGGCTACATCGTCGATGTCGTTGCTGATCAGAGCCATATCCTCCCGCTCCAGGGGGGTAACAAAGGCTTTAGCCAGGGATTCGGCCATGGCGTGCTTCTTGCCGTCGGCTTCGTGTTCCAGCGCGTGCATCTGGCTGAGCATGTCCTCAATCTTGCTGTAGTCGTAATTGGTCAGGCACTTCTGCAGATACTTGGCGGCACTGCAGCAGCAATCCGCCGCCGCGATGAAATTCTCAAAATAAAACTGATCTGACTTCGCCATGAAAATATTCCTTTCTGCTTTTTATTATGTGTGTTTATAAAAAGATTGCCATAAAGATTTTCGTCATGATAAATCCGATCAGGCCGCAGCCGGGGAAGGTGAGGATCCAGGCGGTTGCCATTTCCTTTACTACGGAGAAATTGATGGCGGAGATCCGGCGAACGGCGCCCACGCCCATAATGGCGGTAGTCTTGGCGTGGGTGGTGGAAACGGGAATGCCAAATACGGAACTGATCAGCAGGCTGATGGAAGCGGCAATGTCCGCGGAGAAGCCCTGGTATTTTTCCAGCTTCACCATATCCATGCCTACGGATTTAATGATCTTCTTGCCGCCTACGGAAGTACCCAGGCCCATAACGACGGAGCACAGCATCATCAGCCAGACGGGCATCTGCACAGACACGTCGGTGCTCAGCCCGTTGATCATCAGAACGCACAGCAGGATTACGCCCATGAACTTCTGGCCGTCCTGGGCGCCGTGCATGAAGCTCATACAGGCAGCGCCTACGATCTGGGCGTACCGGAAAAAGGTCTCGGTGTACTTCCGGTTGACACTGCGGAACAGGAGCACCACCAGTTTGCATACCAGCCAGCCCAAGCCGAAGCCCAGGAATACGGAAATGACCATGCCGTAAATGACCTTGACCCATTCCGAGCCGTTGACGCCGGCAAGGCTGCCATGGAGGGAGATGGCGCTGCCGGTGAGACCGGCGATCAGAGCATGGCTTTCGCTGGTGGGGATGCCGAATAACCAGGCCAGGGTGGCCCAGACTACGATGGCAAACAGGGCGGCGCTTAAGGCGACGATCGCCTCGTGGGAGTTGGTGCCGAAGTCCACCATTTTGGTGATGGTTTCGGCAACGGTGGCGTTGAGCATGCTCATGATGAACACGCCAAGGAAGTTAAAAACCGCGGCCATCCAAATGGCGGCCCGTGCGGACATGCACCGGGTGACCACGCAAGTGGCAATGGCGTTGGGCGCGTCGGTCCAGCCATTGACCAGAATGACGCCGAGAGTCAAAATGACTGCCAGCATCAGCAGGGGATTGTCGAGCATTTGGTTCCAGAAGCTGCTAAATGACAAATCCATTATGTTCCTCCATCTGATTATTTATTTCTTAAGGGGTTTCCCAGCAAGCTGCCCTTGAGAACAGAAAAAAAGCCCCAAACGCAAACTTCAGGGCATGTCCTCCTTCCACATCCGGTAGCCGGTGCCGGTATGGTTCTGAATATTTCCGGCGCCGTTTTGCTCCACCTTCCTGCGCGTCGCTGCCATATGCACCCGCGGGGAAGCGATGTGGCAATCACGGCTACTATCACATATTTTACCTGTCAAACATGCGCGAGTCAATACCTTTCCTGCATTTTTCGCCAACAGGAACAATAATTTATATTCCGCAGGGGTCAGGGGCAGAGGCTGTCATGCCATATGGGCACGGGTCATACCGTATCCCCTTCCGGCCAGGCCAGGCTTTACAGGGGCCCGTGTTTATTATGCCCAAGGATCCCTGTAACCGGCGGCACAAGTGAACACAACACTATCATATACCATTCCCGCTTAAGAAGTAGTTAGAGAGCGGGGGAAAGTATAAAGATTTAGTAAGAATTTTTCCGGAAAGGGCATCGTTCCAATTCCGGAGTCCCGGGAAATCCTGGACATTAGGATCAAGATGGGTGATTTGCTCCGGGAAAGGAAAAGGGAAAAAACAGAATTCTTCCCGGTGGGATAAGGGGAATGCTGTTAAAATCAATTATAGCATCATTTTCCCGCAATGCCTAGAAAAATTTTTTGTTTGACAGAAATTGGATGAATGGATCTTCCGGGAAACAGAGAAAAGCGGCCGGTTTCAGACACAATGGCAAAACTGTCTATTGCTCCGGAAACCTTGCCGTGGTATGATTTAGCATAATCAACACGATGGATCCGAAAGGAATGAGGCAATATGAAAACAGGGATCATCGATGTAGGCGGCGGATTTCGTGGTGTGTACGCGGCAGGCGTGCTGGACTATTGCATGGACCGGGGAATTCATTTTGATCTTGCCATCGGCATTTCCGCGGGAAGCGCCAATCTGATCACCTACGCGGCGGGACAGCGGGGACGGTGCCTGCGGTTTTTTACCGAATACGGCATGCGCAAGGAATACGCCGGTATGGGAAATTTCATCCGGAAAAAGTCTTATATCGACATGGACTACGTATACGGTACATTAAGCAACTCCGATGGGGAAGATCCCCTGGACTATGACGCGTTTGAACGAAATCCCATGGAATTCTACGTGGTCGCCACAGACGCCCTGCTGGGAGATGCGGTCTATTTTGACAAGCAGGATATTCGCAGAAACGATTACAGTCCCTTGAAAGCCTCCTGCGCCATTCCGGGAGTGTGTCATCCCTACCGGGTCAAAGGCAGAGACTGTTTTGACGGGGCCCTGGGTGATCCGGTGCCGGTGCAGAAGGCCTTCGATTTGGGCTGCGACCGGATTGTGCTGCTGCTGACCAAGCCCGAAGGGGTGATCCGTACTTCGGACAAGGATGAAAAGCTGGCAAAGCTGATCCGCCATGCCTATCCCGCGGCGGCCCGGGGCCTTTGCCAGCGTGCCCAGCGGTATAATCAGGGGGTTCAGCTGGCCCGGGAGTATGCCGCCCGGGGAAAGGCTCTGATTGTTTCCCCGGAGGATACCTGCGGCGTGGACACCCTGACAAGGGATAGAGAACGGCTGGAGCGGCTGTACCAAAAGGGTTACGCCGACGGCCCGAAAATCTCCGCGTTCCTGGGAACGTGAGCGCTTCCTGGGAGGCAAACGCCAAGTCCCGGGAATTCTCTGAGTTCCTTCCCTCCCGCTGCATAAGCAGGAAAAAGACCGTCAGCCTTTCCCCGGGGAGCAGGTGACGGTCTATTTTTGCTGCGGAACGGATGGTTACAGGAAATCAAAACTCTTTCTTGCTTAAAATTGCTATGCTGACTTTTATGGACAGCAGTGCGGCGCACAATGCCAAACCAACTGCGCCGGCAATCAAAATGCCGGCATGGAGACTGCTTAGGATGTCTGTCAGCATCCTGGTATCCACGCCCATAAGACCGAGAACTTTTGCGATTCCGACGATCAGCGCGACTGCGGCGCCTACCAGGGCAACCATAACAAATCTGCTTTTTTCTCCTCCGAACTTTAATTGCACGGGAATCATGATTGCAAGGAAAACGGTCATTGCGGAAAAAATATAGGGAACAGAAAGCAATATGTCCGTGAAATCCCCCGTTCCTTTCACACTTCCCACAATTAAGGACAGGGCAACCGCCAAGATCAGAGCGCCGATTCCCAACAGGATACCAAACCCGTATTTTTCAATCACATACCCTTCGCGGCTGATGGGCAACGTAAATAGAAACGCGTTTCCGTTGTCGAATTCATCGTAGCTGATCGTGCTCAGCGCAAACATGGGTAAAATAAAACACAGATATCCGATAATGAATGAAGTGTCATAAACGGAAAATGCCAGACCCACTGTCATAAAAATCATTACAGTGAAAAAGCCTCGCTGCGCTTTCAGCAATTTGAAATCTTTTATCAACAGTCCCTTCATTTTTTTGCCCCCCTTATCATCATGGTTATGATGCTGTCTATGGTGCCTTTTTCGATGGCGATCTGCGGATAGTTCTCTATGTAAAACTGCCGTTGGTTGGTAAGGCAGCTATACCCGTAAGCTTCCTCTTTCCGGTAGAGAACATACTGTTTGTCCAGTGCATCATACTGCTCTGGGTCAACCTTAAGCAACGCGTAATCGCTGAGCAGCACATCGGTATCTTCGTGGAGAATGATCCTGCCCTGGTGGATCATATACAAATCATCACATATGGTTTCCAAGTCGGAGGAAATATGGGAACTGATCAAAATGGCCCGTTCCTCATCCTGCTCCATATATTCTCGCAGCATCAGCAGCAGTTCATCTCTTGCGACTACATCCAGCCCGGCCGTAGGCTCGTCTAAAATCAGCAGTTTGGCACGATGGGAAACGGCCACCAAAACTTTCAGCTTGGCCTTCATGCCGGTAGAGAAGTCTTTGATCTTCTTATCAAGGGGCAATCCAAACCGGCCTGCCTGCGCGATAAAGAACGGCAAGTCAAATTCTTCGTACATGCTTTTCAAAACAGGAACAATGTCCTTTACTGTTAAGTATCCGCTAAATCCCGAGTCCGGGAAAACGACGCCGAGTTTCTCTTTGTCTCTGGCGGAAAATTCGGTTACATCCTTGCCTAAAATGGTAATGCTTCCGCCGGAAAACGAAATCAATCCCAAAACCGCTTTGAACGTGGTGCTTTTACCCGCGCCGTTTTGTCCGATCAGACCGGTGATCCGCCCCTCTTTCACCCGCATGGAACAATCCAAAGAGAAATCTTTATAATCCTTTTTTAAATTCCTGATCTCCAACATCTGTCAACCCTCCAAAATGAGTTCAAATAAGCCTCTGATCTCTTCGTCGCTGATCCCAAAGCGCCTGCCCTTTTGAACGGCTTTCTCCAGGTCATCCTCCAGCTCTTTCTTCTGCTCTTCAAGCAGAAGCTCCGGATTGGCCGCGGCAACATAAGTGCCTTTTCCGTGGACGGTTATGGTAAAGCCGCCGCTTTCCAAGTGATCATAGGCCTTTTTTACAGTCAGGGCGCTGATTTTCAATTCCTTTGACAGGGCGCGAACCGATGGCAGACCGTCATTTTCCTTTAGCTCCCCCTTTCGGATCAGCGTTTTGATTTGGTCAACAATCTGCTCGTATATTGGCACCATGGAAGAAGTATTGATGATGATCTTCATTGCAGCGCCTCCTTTTGCATAACAGTATATAACAGTTTATAACTGTTGTCAAGTAGCCCCCATACAGTTTACAAAAAAAGTCCTATCCCCCGGAGAAATGATGGGGGATAGGGCTTTTGCGGGTATTCACCGCTGTTTGCGCGGGCGGTGCGGTAAAGACGGAATTTTCGTTCTGGGTCGGACCTTTATACGCGGTTTGGGATCATCCGTGGATTTCTTTGATCTCTCTTTTCAACCGCCAGATATTATGGGCCAACAACAAGCCGCTGTACAACAGGATGGATAGAAACAGGATCAGGGAGAAATCCCGGGGCAGAGAATAAGAACTCCAGGAAATACCGGATACGATGCAGTGACTGATCAGATAGGCCGCGGGATAGAAACCAATTCGCTCTATCCAAACACGCAGTTTGGGCTTTTTCTTAGCAAGAACCCACAGGATTCCCAAAATCGCCAGCGCCGCGGCCGCAAACAGAGAATAATACCCAAGGGCCAACCGGGGCAATGTGATCCTGTTTATTTGGCATCCATCTTTCGTAATTGGATTCTCGGAATTTGGTTCGTATTTCCCAATACAGATATCCTCTGTTCCGTCATTGGGAAGATATACCGCAATCATTGGTTTGGCGTGATTTTCCGTAACGGCTACCGATAGGCTTCCCTTTCCTTGGGAGAACCACTGATCCCAAAGAGAAGTCCACACTTCAATATCGCAGTAGCAGAAATCGCCGCCGTCAGGGTCATCATAGACTCTGTAGCGAAAATCCGTTACTTCTTCATTGAAGGTAAGCACCATCCCGCTGCTGCCCAAGGGCTCCATGGTGATCAGATCCTCGGAATAGGGCAGATAGAGCGGCGCGTCCAGCGCCGCAAAGGCGGAAATAAGCAGCGCGGCTACAAATAAGGCAGTTACGGCGACGGTCTGAACCCGCTTGTACAGTAACTTCCGGCTTAGGTTTAACAGGGGAGCGGCGCCGGAATCTTCCCGCACCGGCTGGGGCTCTTTGGCTCGCTCGTATTCCTGTTTGCAGGAAGCGCAGCCTTTCAGATGTTCTTCCACAAAATCCGCCGTGTCGGGAGATACCATATTTTCCGCGTATAGGGGTAAAAGATCCCGGATGATGTTACATTCCTTTCTCATGGGTTTTCTCCTCCAGTCTGAATTGAATCATGGCTTTGGCCCGGTGGTAGGTCACGCAAGCCCAGTTTTCCGATTTGCCGAATATTTGTCCGATTTGTTTGAAACTCAGCTCCGCGAACACCCGCCACATAAAGACTTCTTTATATGGCTCCGATATGTGATGCAAAATGGTTCTGATCCGTGCGGCTTCCGCGCGCTTCATGCACTGTTCTTCCACGCTGCTTTCTTCGGACGGCAATTCCCCCAGTTCCCCGTCATCCACAGAAACCATCTTCGCCGCCTTTTTCAGATGTGTGTAATAACTGTTTTTCGCGATCTGACAAAGCCACACCCGGATGCCGCAATCGCCCCGAAAACTGCTGACGGAACCCATCGCTTTGAAAAATGCTTCACTGGTGATTTCCTCTGCCATATGTTCGTCGCCGGATAATCTGAGAATGTATCGGTACACATCATCGAAATAATCCCGGTATATTTTCTCGAATTCCGTCACCTGACCACCTCCTTTCATCCATAAGACTTTCCGGGAAGTAAAACCTTACAGAGATTTTTGAAAGAATGTGCCATTAGTATATCACAAAAGCGTAATGGTTTCTATATGCCTGGGGAAAAGGGAATTTCCCTCTTTACAGAATTGGTTTTTTCGACTATAATAAAACAAACTATGCAAATTTTACGAAATGAGTGTATTTTGTTATGAATATTGAATTTGATGTTTACAAGCAGAAGCTGAACGACTGCCGGAAAAACCTGGATGGCCTGGCGGATTCTCTGAATGTGGAGGGACTGCGCAATGAGCTGGAGCGGCTCCACGCCATGCAGGAGGCCCCCGGCTTCTGGGACGATCCGGAAAAGAGCCAGAAGATTGTGGTCAAGACCCGGCAGACGGAGAATAAAATTGAGCGTTACGAAAAGATGCTTGCTTCCTGGGATGATCTGATGACCATTTGCGAAATGGCGGCGGAAGAGGACGACGACTCCATGCTGGACGAGCTGAAGGAAGGCTTTGAGGTTCTGGCGGAAAACATGGAATCCTGCCGTTTGGAGACGCTGCTCACCGGCCACTATGACCGGAACAACGCCCTGATGAGCTTCCACGCCGGCGCGGGCGGCACCGAGGCCCAGGACTGGTGCCAGATGCTCTACCGGATGTATACCCGCTGGGCGGAACGCCATGGCTTTACCTACAAGATCCTGGACTACCAGGAAGGGGACGAAGCGGGGATCAAGTCCGCGGATATCCTGGTGGAAGGGGAGAACGCCTACGGCTTCCTGAAGGGAGAGAACGGCGTTCACCGTCTGGTGCGGGTATCCCCCTTTGACGCCAATGCCCGGCGGCAGACCTCCTTCTCCGCGGTGGAAGTGATCCCGGACATTGAGGACGACTCCCAGGATGTGGAGATCCGTCCCGAGGATTACGAAATGCAGGTGTTCCGTTCCTCCGGCGCCGGCGGCCAGCATATCAACAAGACCTCCTCCGCCGTCCGTCTGATCCACAAGGCCACGGGTATTGTGGTCTCCTGCCAGACCGAGCGGAGCCAGTTCCAGAACAAGGAGACCTGTCTGCGGATGCTGCGCAGCAAGCTGGTGGAGATCAAGGAGCGGGAGCACCTGGACAAGATCTCCGACATCAAGGGCGTTCAGCAGAAGATCGAGTGGGGCAGCCAGATCCGCAACTACGTGTTCATGCCCTACACCCTGGTGAAGGATACCCGCACCGGCTGCGAGACTTCCAATGTAAACGCGGTGATGGACGGGGCGCTGGATCCCTTCATCGAAAGCTATCTGAACTGCCTGGCCACCGGCAACTGGGTACAAAAGTAAAAAGGATTTTCCTGAAAAAGCAAATTTCCTCTTGAAATTCGCTTTTTTTCATGGTATACTGTATGGGCTATTGTGAGGCTCGCTCTGGCTTGCGGGCCATTTACCGTTCGCTGTCCGCGAATTAGGCGGAGGGAGGTTATTGTAATGGGCGTTTTTGAAACGATTCTGATTGTTCTGGAGGCTCTGTGCAGCGTTGTGCTGATCGTGGTGGTGCTGCTGCAGTCCGGTAAGCAGTCCGGTCTGTCCGGCGCGCTGTCCGGCTCTTCCGAATCCTACCTGAGCAAGAATAAGAAGGGCGGCATGGATCAGATCCTGGCCAGCTCCACCAAGTGGATCGCTTTGGTTTGGGTGCTTCTGACCCTGGCACTGAGCCTGGTGTAATATTCCCATGGACACGCCAATCAAAAGGCTGCGGAGAGATCCGTGGCCTTTTTGCATAGAATGGCCCGGCCCCTGCCTGGGGCGGGGAAGATGAGAACAGAAAGGAAATGCGCTATGAAACCATTTGTTGCGGATGTTCATACCCACTCGCTGGCCAGCGGGCATGCCTTTGGCACCATCCGGGAGCTTGCCGCCAGCGCGGCCCAGCGGGGACTCAAGCTGTTGGGCGTTACAGAGCACGGCCCCGGCATTCCCGGTACGGTGGAGCCGATTTATTTCCGAAATCTGGCGGACGCCCCCAGAAGCCTGTACGGTGTGGAAATGCTCTACGGCAGCGAAGTCAACATTCTGGCCGATGGGGCGCTCTCCCTGGATGAGCGGCATTTAAGCTGCCTGGACTATGGGATTGCGGGGATCCACGGCCCCTGCTATGAGGACGCCGGTGTGGTAAAAAATACAGACAATGTGATCCGCTGTATGGAGCACAGCAAGGTGAAGCTGATCTCCCATCCCGATAACGACTACTACCCCCTGGACTATCCCGCCCTGGTGGCGGCGGCAAAGGAATATAACGTTGCCCTGGAAGTAAACAACAGCTCCCTTCGAAAGCCGGGCATGCGTCTGAACTGTTTGGAAAATTACCGGAAGCTGGCGCCCATGTGTATGGAGCAGGGAGTCTGGCTGATTGTCAACTCCGACGCCCACGACCCGGAGGCCGTAGGGGAATTCTCCCTGGCGAGAAGGCTTCTGGCGGAATTGGATATTACGGACGCGCTGATTTTGAACACGGATCTTGAAAAACTGAAGGCGTTTCTTCTGAATTAGCTTGTTTTTACCGGGAATGACCTGATTATGAATGGTTTGCTGACGGCTTTTGAGGGTTTTTTGGGACGAGATGGGGATGGACATTTCTCCGGCGGTATGGTAAAATCAGGAGGCGGTGGATCTGCTGCCGGAAGGAGAAACGGGTTTATGAAACTGGAATATCTGGCAGAAAGCATCGGCCTCCCCGGGGAGGTGCTGGAGGAAGGGAAGCGCTGGCTGAACGGCCCGGAGTTTGCTCTGGCAGAGCCCCTCGCCCGGCGTTTGACCCAGGCGGACGCCGCCCGGAAAGCCCAGCTGGCGCTGGAAGAACAGCTGGGAGACAATCCCATCGGGATGCTGGTCTGCCACCTCTATGCCGCCGGACTGGTTCAGGACTGGTACGTCCGTCGCGGCATCCCTGAGCAGGTGTATTTGGATACCATGGGCTGCTTTACCAGGTTTTTGGAAGAAACCCGGAGAAATACCGGCGCATACCGCTTCGATCGAGGCTTCTGGACCTATCGCCAGACCAGTATGCAGCTGTTTCGCATCGGACAGCTGGAATATGAGATTCTGCCGGAAGAAAAGGCCGTCAGTTTGCACATCCCCTCTGACGCCGACTTTTCTCCCGGGGCGGTGGACGCGTCCTTAGCCCAGGCTAAGGACTTCTTCGAGAGCTTCCAGCCGGAATGCGCCCAATGGCCGCTTGTTTGCCTGTCCTGGCTGCTGTCCCCGGAATTGAAAAAGGTGCTGAAAGAGGGCTCCAACATCCTTTCCTTCCAGCGCCGTTTTCAGATCCTGCAGGTGTATCCCCAGGAGAAGGGCTTTCTTCAGTGGGTGTTCGGCGCGGAACCGTCGGCTCCCGTGGAGGCGCTGCCGGAGAACACCTCCATGCAGCGGGGCATCAAAAGGCTGCTTCTTGCCGGTGGCAGCATCGGCTCCGCAAAGGGAATTCTGAATACAACTGCCGCATCATTGCGTTAAAGGAGTTTTTTCATGGATATGGATAATAAAAAGTTAGCCGGGCTGGAGCCTGCGGCTGTTTTTCACTATTTTGAAGAGATCTGCGCCATCCCCCATGGTTCCCGGAACACCAAAAAGATCTCTGACTATCTGGTTGCCTTTGCCAAGGAACATGACATCCCCTATATTCAGGATGAGAGCAATAATGTGATTCTGTTCGGCAAGGGTACCTGCGGCATGGAGGATCATCCCCCGGTGATTTTGCAGGGCCATATGGATATGGTATGTGAAAAGGATGGGGACTGCCCCCTGGATCTGGCGGCGGATGGTCTGGATGTGACCCATGACGATTCTTTCGTTTTTGCCAAAGGCACTACCCTGGGCGGCGACGACGGGGTTGCCGTTGCCTTTGCCCTGGCGCTGCTGGCGGATGATTCCATTCCCCACCCGCCGCTGGAAGTGATCATCACCGTGGATGAGGAGATCGGCATGCTGGGAGCCAGCGCCATCGATCTGTCCGAACTGAAGGGTAGGCGGCTGATCAATCTGGACTCTGAGGACGAGGGGATCTTTACCGTATCCTGTGCCGGCGGGGCCAGAGCCACCATTTCTCTGCCTGTGGAGCGGCGGGCGGTGTACGGCCCCTGCGTCCGGCTCACTGTGGATGGCCTGAGAGGCGGCCACTCCGGTGCGGAGATTCACAAAAATCGGGCCAACGCCAATTATGTTATGGGGCAGTTTATGGGCCGGATCCAGAAGATCATGCCTTTGTGCCTGACCTCTCTAGTCGGCGGCACCAAGGACAATGCCATTCCCAGAAGCTGTCAGGCCACTCTGGTTGCCATGGGGATCCACCTGGAGCGGATTAACGCCATTGCCCAGGAGCTTCAGGCGGAGATTCGGGAAACTTACGATGAGCCGGAGGCGTCCATCCAAGCCTTTGACGTGGACGCCCTGGGTGGCAACAGCCTGTCCTCCGAGTCCACCGCCAAGATCATCGCCCTGCTGTGCGCCTGTCCCAACGGCGTCCAGTCCATGAGCCAGGATATGGAGGGCTTGGTTCAGACCAGCCTGAACATGGGCATTTTAAAGCTGGGCGAGCGGTTCAGCGTTACCTTCTCTGTCCGCAGCAGCGTCAACAGTGAGAAGGAGGCGCTGCTGAATCAGCTGCGTCAGCTCAGCGAGTTTTATGGGGGCAGCTATTCCCAAATGGGTGAGTATCCCGCCTGGGAATTCCGTAAGGATTCGGAACTCCGGGATACCATGGTTCGGATCTACCGGGAGATGTTCGACAAAGAGCCCCAGGTGCTGGCCATTCACGCGGGGCTGGAGTGCGGCCTCATCGGCGAGAAGCTGCCGGGCCTGGACTGCGTCAGCATCGGGCCCCAGATGCACGACATCCACACCACCCGGGAAAAACTGGACATCGCTTCCACCCAGCGAACCTGGAATTTCCTGCTGGAAGTGCTGAAAGCCCTTTGATCCCTCCGGGAAACAATCGGCATTTTGTCAAAACGCCACAGCCGCCGCTTCGAGTGGAGCGGCGGTTGTGGCGTTTTTCGGGTTTTATGCGGCGTTTTCCCGGCGGGAGAGCCGGAAAAGCCCCCGAACCCAGGAAAGATCCTCGCCGCTGATTACCCTAAATAAATACAGCAGGCTCAGCAGTAAACACAGATAGCAAATGCACCGGGCCGCAGGGACGGAAAGGGAGGCGGCGGACCAAACCGAGGCGATGGCGGCAGCGGCGGTCATGGCGGGAATGTAAAACGGAATGGATATGCCGGTGATTTTCAACAGCCGTCTCAAGCTCAGGCAGAAGTTCAGCAAATGGGTTCCAAAAAAGCTGATAAAGTATCCCTCCATACCCAGCCGGGGAAGCAGCAGATACAGAAACAGCACATCCAGCGCGGAGGTGAGAATGTTATAGCGCACGCAGACCTTTTGCTGTCCCAGCCCCTTTGTCATAGCGTCGGTGATGGCGTCGCAGTAGAGCATAGGGATCAGCAGGGCGTAAAGCTTCAGGTATCGCCCGGCCTGGGGATTGCCATAAAGACGCAGACACAGGGCTTCCGCCAGCAGAAATTCCAGTCCGGCGAAGATGGCTCCGTACAGCATAGATACCCGCAGGCTTCGCTTTACCAGGTAGGTGATCCGCTGCTTGCTCCCGGCGGCAGCGCACCGGGCCAGCTCCGGGATCAGCAGCTCCGCCAGCCCGAACAGAATGCAGGCAGGGAACATGAGCACGGGAAACACCATGCCGCTGAGTACGCCAAAGCAGGCCAGAGGATCGGTGATGCTGGGATTCCGGGCAAGGCGCTTGGGTACCATGAGATTTTCCGTGGTGTTGATGCCGGATTTCAGTACATCCGCCAGGGCCAAAGGCACCGCCGCCTGGAAAAGACGGTGACGGATGGGGATCCTTGGGCTTGGGGGAATCTGTTCCCGCAGCCGCAGGGCCGCCAGGCAAAGGAGGGTCAGGCAGCTTCCGGCGCAGCTGCCCAGCACCACGCTTTGACAGGCAAGCCCGGGGTCGTCCCCGGACCAAAATGTCAGAGCGGCCATAGTGACCCCCATGGCGCAAAGCTGTTCCGCCACTTCTACCGCCGCCAGGATGCCGATGCGATTGGCGGCGGTGAAATATCCGGTCATAACCGCGCACAGACAGGTCACCGGAAGAAACGCCGCCAAAAGCCGCAGAGCTTCCACCGTTCGCGGGTCGCCGATCCAGTGTTCCGCGATCCAGGGGGCAAACCGATACAGCAAAAGGGCCACGGTGCCCCCGCACACAATGCTGTAAAGAAAGCATCCGGACAGCACCCAAAGGACGCTTCCATGTTTCTTCCGCCCCAGTTCCTCGGCGGTCAAATACATGGTGGCGGTGCGAATGCCTCCGATTCCGGCGATCATGGCAAGACTGCCTACGGACATGACCAGCTGCAGCAGCCCCACCCCGGCAGCGCCGATCCGGCCGGAGATATATACTTGAAAGGATGTGCCCACCAGCCGCAGCAGCAGATTCACGCCGGTGAGCAGCAAGGCGGAATAAAAGATGGGTATTTTCTTGGGCAAAGAGATCCCTCCTTGTCCACAATGTATGCAGCCAAGGAGGGAGAAAGAACTGTATGTTCCGGAGTGAGCGGGTGGCTTATGGATTGAATTCCTTGCAGTACATGGTCAGGGGGCACTGGCCGCAGCTGGGGTTCCGGGCAGTGCAGCAGTCCCGACCGAACAGGACGATCCGGTGGCAGAAATCGCTGCTTTCTTCCGGGGGCAGGATGGCGCGAAGCTGCTGCTCCACCTTTTCCGGGTCCTTGCCCTGACTCAGCCCCAGCCTTCCGCAGATGCGGATGCAGTGGGTGTCGCAAACCACGCTTCCGGGAACGCCGTATAGGTCTCCCAGCAGCAGATTGGCGGTTTTTCGCCCTACCCCCGGCAGGCGCAGCAGCTCCTCCATGGTTCCGGGAACCTTTCCGCCGTAGTCGGTCAGCAGCATTTGACAGGCCTGGACAATGTCCCGGGCCTTGTGCTTGTAAAAGCCGCAGGAACGGACGTGGTTTTCTACATCCGAAATGTCCGCTGACGCCATAGCCTCCAAAGTGGGATAGGCGGCAAACAGACCGGGGGTGACCAGATTCACCCGGGCGTCGGTACACTGGGCGGAAAGCCGGACGGCAATCATCAGCTCATAATCCTTGCTGTAGTGAAGGGCACAGGGAGCCGTAGGATAACGATCCTTTAAGACCGCGATGATTTCATTTATTTTTTCTGTCATATCCATGCATCCTTATCTTGGGATTTTCCATCAATATATCACGAAAAAAACCCTCAGACAATAGTAAAATTATGCTTCCTCCGGAAAAAGGGCGGTGAGGGCGGAAACCTCGTAAGCAATCCGTTCCTCCGCGCCCGTTTCCGTCAGCTTGGTATAGGTACGGCTTTGGAGCCTGCCGGAAAGGGTGATCTTGTCCCGGGTGTGGCAGCGGGAGCCTTCCAAAGCCGTTCGGCCCCAGAGGATACAGGGCAGATAGTCCGCCCGCTGGAATGCCCGGGGCACTGCCAGCATGATGTCACAGATTTCCCTGCCCAAGGGCGTGCGGCGGTAGTTGGGCTCCCGGCACAGAAAGCCTTCCAGGGAAACGTCGTTTAGGGGCTCTCCGTCTTCACAAGCCAAAGTCAGAGCGAATACAAAGATCATCAGCCGCCGTTTCCCCTCGGCGCGCTGATTGTGAGAGCGGATCTGACCGGTGACGGCGACCATTTCCCCGTCGGTTACCTCTGCTTGCTCCAGCAGTCCTTTTTCCACAATTACCGGCAGAATGTCCACCGCCCCGGAAAGCCGGGGAACCTCCAGAGTAAGCCGGTAAAACTGTCGTCCGTGGTTTTCGTGGGAGAATTCCGGCGGTGACGCCAAAGTGCCCCGGAGCGTGACCTGATTTGCCATATGTTCCATAAGTACCACCTCAAGTTTCAGATGTATGAAACATCCTATGCCCGCCGGAAGGAAACAGAACTGCCTGAAGTGGAGAAAAACACCCCCGCCCGAAGGCGGAGGTGAAACAGATATGCTTTATTCTTTTGCCCAGCCGGCGGCGCATTTCACGGCTTTTTTCCAGCCCCGGATTCTCTTCTGACGGGATTCTTCCGAAATCTCCGGAGAGAAGGCGCGCTCCACCGCCCAATTATTCCGGATCTGGTCGGTGTCGCTCCAGTAGCCCACCGCCAGGCCTGCCAGGTAGGCCGCGCCCATGGCGGTGGTTTCCACACATTTCGGCCGCAGTACCGGGGCGGCGCTCAGGTCAGCCTGGGTCTGAACCAGATAGTTATTGGCGGAAGCGCCGCCGTCTACCTTCAGCGCCGACAGGCGGATGCCGCAGTCGGCCTCCATGGCGGTGAGCACGTCGTTGGTCTGGTAGGCGATGGCGTCCAGGGTGGCCCGGATGATGTGGTACTTGTTCACGCCCCGGGTCAGGCCCACCACGGCTCCCCGAGCGTAGGCGTCCCAATGGGGCGCTCCCAGGCCGGTGAAGGCGGGAACCATATAACAGCCGTTGGTGTCGTTGACCTTCCGGGCCATGTACTCCGAATCCCCGGCGGACTCGATGAATCGCAGTTCGTCCCGCAGCCACTGAATGGCGGCTCCCGCCACGAAAATGGAACCTTCCAGGGCATAGGTGACTGCGCCGTTCAATCCCCAGGCAATGGTGGTGACCAGACCGTTTTGGGAGAAGGTGGGGGTATGCCCGGTGTTCATCAGCAGAAAGGCGCCGGTGCCGTAGGTCACTTTCGCGTCCCCGGGATCAAAGCAGGTCTGGCCGAACAGGGCCGCCTGCTGATCGCCCGCCGCTCCGGCGATGGGAATGGGCGCGCCGAACAGATAGGCGTCGGTACTGCCGAAGCAGCAGGAGGAGGGCATGGGCTTTGGCAGCATGGAAGCGGGGATGTCCAAAAGCGCCAGGATCTCCTCATCCCAGGAAAGGGTGTTGATGTTAAACAGCATGGTCCGGGAGGCGTTGGAATAGTCGGTCACATGCACCTTTCCGCCGGTGAGCTTCCAGATCAGCCAGGTTTCCACAGTGCCGAACAGCAGCTCGCCCCGCTGCGCCTGCTCCCGGGCGCCGGGGACGTTTTCCAGGATCCAGCGGATCTTGGTGGTGGAAAAGTAGGGGTCGATCACCAGGCCGGTTTTTTCCCGGATGGTATCCACCAGCCCCTGGGCAGTCAGCTGGTCACAGTAAGCGGCCGTCCGGCGGCACTGCCAGACGATGGCATGATACACCGGGCGGCCGGTGTGCTTGTTCCAGACGATGGTGGTCTCCCGCTGGTTGGTGATGCCAATGGCGGCAATGTCGGAAGCGGAAGCGCCGATGTTGGCCAGAGCCTGCTTGGCCACCTCCAGCTGGGTGGCGAAGATCTCGTCAGCGTCGTGCTCTACCCAGCCGGGCTGGGGAAAGATCTGGGTAAACTCCTTTTGAGCCACGCTGCAAACCTCCCCGGCGGCGTTGAAAAGGATACAGCGGTTGGAGGTGGTTCCGGAATCCAGAGCCATGATATATTTTGCCATGTGCAACACCCTTTCGGCGGTTTTCTTTCAATAATACCACATCCTGCCATGTTTGACAATGCGAAAAGAAGAACGCAAAGCGGAAGATTCCGCCTTGCGTTCTTGGGTCACTGAATATGGCTGTGGTTATTAATATGATCTTCGCAGTAGCAGTAATAACCCTTGCACCGGGAGCAGTACCGGAATTCCAGCTCCGGGTTGGAGACGTCGGTTCGGCCGCAGACGGTGCATCGGTGGGTGTAGGGGGCCTTGGGGCTGGCGGTGCTGGCCTGGTAGGAGCCGGCGTTGAAGTGGATGACATTGGGGCCGGATCCTTTGCTTTTGCGCCGGAACAGCCGGGAGGCGTTGGTCCGCCAGGACATGGGGATCACATTCAGGGCGTCTTTGCCGAAGAACAGGAAGTAGTTGGCCAGGGAGATCACCGAGAACAGATTGCTGGGGAAGGGGTAGGTGAAAAGTCCGACCAGCACCATCACCAGATCCACCAGGGCAAAGATCCAGGCCTTGATAGGGATGATGAAAAACAGCAGGAAGGTGGCGTCCGGGTACATGGTGGCGTAGGCCAGGAACAGGCTCATGTTCAGATAACTGACGCTGGCGTAGCCGCCGAAGATCATGCAGTAAATATCCATGAGCACCACACCGGTAAGATAGTACAGATTAAACCGCAGGGTGCCCCACATGTTTTCCATAGCCCGGCCCAGGGAATAGTAGCACAGCAGGGCGATGGCGGTGAGCAGCAGATTGCCCGCGTTATAGGTCAGCGGATAGGTGATCAGCCGCCAGATCTGGCCTTGCAGGATCAGGCCCCGGTCGAAGTACAGCAAACCATACAGGTAAGTGCTTCCGGACATGCTGCTGAACAGGTACACCAATGCCGTGCCCAGAGAGATGTACAGCATCAGATTGGGGATGCCTTTGTCCCGGTTTTTGAAGCAGAAAAGATCAAACTTCTTTCGTAGATTTTTCAAGTGTCTCAACTCCCAAAGAAAGGTATCCCCATTTTATCAGCATCCCATGCAAAAGTCTATAACAGAATTGTAAATTCCTCAGGGAGAATGGTTATTTTTTTAAAAAATTTTGGCTGCCTACTTGACTTTTTCAAAATAATCTGTACAATATATTACCGAACTGCATACAAGCCTTATCAAGAGCGGTGGAGGGAACGGCCCGATGAAACCCGGCAACCTGCGTTAGCAAGGTGCCAAATCCGGCGGCAATACGAAAGATGAGGATTCGATCATTTACGCACATCGGATCTTCGGTGTGCGGTTTTTTTGTTTTTGAATGCGCCTATGGGCGCGGCGGATCGTATAGATAGAAAGGAATTACAATGGAAAAAAGACTCTTTACCTCGGAATGTGTTACCAACGGCCACCCGGACAAGGTTGCCGACTCCATCTCTGACGCCATTCTGGATGCCTGTCTGGCCCAGGACCCCGGCTCCCGCGTGGCCTGTGAAACCATGGTCACCACCAACTTCTGCCTGATCTGCGGCGAGATCACCACCAAAGCGGTGGTGGATTACCCCGCCGTAGCCCGGGAGGCCATTCGGAAGATCGGCTATGTTTACCCCGGCGACGGCTTTGACGCCGACACCGTGGAGATCCAGTGCCGGATCCACACCCAATCCGCGGACATCGCCCTGGGCACCAATGATGAAGTGGGCGGCGCGGGAGACCAGGGTATGATGTTCGGCGGCGCCTGTACCCAGACCCCGGAGCTGATGCCTCTGCCTGTGGCGCTGAGCCGGGCCCTGAGCAACCGCCTGACCCAGTGCGTACACGAAAACAGCTTGCTGCGGCCGGACGGCAAGACCCAGGTCACCGTGGAATTCGATGAAAACGGCAAGGTGCTGGGTGTGGATACGGTGGTGGTCTCCATTATGCACAGCGAGGCGTTTGCCATGGAGGATCTCCGGACCTATGTCCGGGAGAATGTGATTGCCCCGGTGCTGAAGCGGTACGGCTTCGATATTTCTCAGGTGGCCCACATTCACATTAACCCCACCGGCAAGTTCGTCATCGGCGGACCCAACGGCGATACCGGCTTGACCGGGCGAAAGATCATCGTGGATACCTACGGCGGCTACTTCTCCCATGGCGGCGGCGCTTTCTCCGGCAAGGATCCCACCAAGGTGGATCGGAGCGCCGCCTATATGGCCCGCTACATGGCGAAAAATCTGGTGGCGGCGGGCCTTGCCGAGCAGGTGCAGGTGCAGCTGGCCTATGCCATCGGCGTGGCGGAGCCTGTATCCCTGCGGGTGGACAGCTACGGCACCGGCAAGATCGCCGACCAGGAGATGACCCGGCTGCTTCGTCAGTGTGTGGATCTGACGCCCGGCGGCATCATCCGCAAGCTGGATCTGCGCCGGCCCATCTATTCTCCCACTGCCGCCTTGGGCCACTTCGGCGTGGCGGATCAGCCCTGGGAGCAGACCGACCTGGCGGAAACCCTGAAAACCCTGGCAGGAATCTGATATCGCGTCTCAACGAAATCCCCATGGGAAAGCCGCTTTCCCATGGGGATTAAAATTGCCTGTTTTCTCTTCGAATGACTTGCGCTTTTTCTTAGTCTGAAGTACAATATAAAAAACCGTTTGAATTCCGCTGATATGAAATGGAAAGGTCGGGGAGAAAAGTTATGGATTACGAAAAGAGAAAGCGAAGTCTGGTCAATGTGGCCTTTGGCGGGTTGATTATCCTGGCGGTCTATTTGGCGGTGAAGTACTTATTTGGAATGGTGTCGCCATTTTTGCTGGCGTTCCTCTTTGCTTACGGGCTCCACCGGCCGGCGGTTTGGGCTGGGAATAAGACCGGATTGGGCTATAAACCCATGGCGCTGCTGATGGTGCTGCTCTTTTACTGCGTCATCGGCCTGCTGGCCGCGCTGCTTGGGGTCAATCTGGTAAGCAATACGGTAAAGCTGGTGTCCGCCCTGCCGGATTTTTATACCTCTCGGATGGCGCCTACCCTCAGTTCCTTGTTCAACCGGATCGAAATGGCGCTGTCCGGGCTGGATCCTGTTATTTTGGATGGGCTGGACGGCGTAGGCAGACAGTATGTAGAGTCGCTGGGACAGATGATATCCAGCTTGTCCATGAAGGTATTCAGTGCGCTGTCCGGTCTGGCTTCCTCCTTGCCCTCCCAGTTTATTCGGATCGTGCTGATGATTATTTCCACATTCTTTATTGCCGGGGACTATGACCGGCTCATGGGGTTTGCTGCCCGGCAGCTTTCTGAAAGATCCAAGGACCTGATCCGGCAGATCAACACTTATGTGGTCGGAACCCTTCTGGTGTGTCTGCGTTCCTATTTGCTGATTATGACCATTACTTTCGCGGAGCTGGCGGTGGGGCTTACCATTTTGGGCATCCCCTATTCCGTTCTCATTGCCTTGGCAATCTCTGTGTTCGACGTGCTTCCGGTGCTGGGCACAGGGGGCGTCATGATCCCCTGGGTGGTCATCAACGTTATTTTAGGGAATTACGCCCTGGCGCTGGGACTGCTGGTGCTGTATCTGATCATTACCGTGATCCGCAATATCATTGAGCCCAAAATCGTGGGGAAGCAGATCGGTCTGCATCCGGTGCTCACCCTGGCCAGCATGTTTGTAGGCGTACAGCTTATGGGCGTCTGGGGTCTGTTTGGGTTTCCCATCGGTTTGTCCCTGCTGCGGCATCTGAATGATACGGGGATTGTGAAGGTGTTTAAATAGCGGCCAGACCGCCCTCTTTTCTGGGATTTTGGGAAAGAGGGCGGTTTGTTTACCGGGTGCTGTTGATATTCCCTTTGCAAATCGGGAAGAATATGCTATTATGATGGTATCACGAAAAAAGACAATGGAGGTCAATTCCATGCTGGACTTTATCCGAATTGCCTGCGCTGTTCCATCCGTTCGGGTGGGAGATGTAAAGAAAAATGCCCGGGATATCTGCCGTTATATGGAACAGGCGGATCAAAAGGGGGCGGATCTGCTTGTGTTTCCGGAAATGGCCCTGACCGGCTACACCTGTCAGGACTTGTTCTTTCAGGACGCGCTGTATCAAGGCGTCCTGGAGGGACTGGAGGAGATTGTGAAGTGCTCTGCCGAACATGGGGCGCTGACGGTGGCGGTAGGGCTGCCGGTTCGGCTGGGGATGCAGATGTTCAATTGCGCGGCGGTGATCTCCGGCGGGGTGATCCGTGGCTTGACCCCCAAAACCTATATTCCCAATTATAATGAGTTTTACGAAAAGCGGTGGTTTTCCTCCGCTTCCCAGGTGCCGGAGGGGGCGGAGGTTTTCTTCAGGATCGGGGAAAGGCGAATGCGGGCGCCCCTGCTTTCTAAGTCCCTGTTCCGCCTGGGAGACGGGACGCTGATGGGCATTGAGATCTGCGAAGATCTTTGGTCGCCTCTGCCGCCTTCCACCGAACTGGCTCTGAACGGGGCGGAAGTGATCGTCAATCTGTCTGCCTCCAACGAAACCATTGGCAAAGCCGCCTACCGCCGGGAACTGGTGAAGCATCAGTCCGCGGCGCTGAACTGTGTGTATGCTTATTGCTCCGCCGGTTCTACGGAGTCCACCCAGGATCTGATCTTCTCCGGTCAGAGTATTCTTGCGGAAAATGGCAAAGTGCTTGCCCAGACGGACAAACCCATTGCCACGGACTATCTGCTGATCCAGGACTGCGATCTGGGCCGGATCCGCTCTGACCGGCGGAAGAACAAGAGCTTTCAGGACGCGGCCCGGGGGATCGCCGGATCCGCTGCCGTGATTGAAACCTTCAGCGCCGGACTGCGTTCGGACGGCGGGCTTTATCCCGTGGAGAAGCTGCCCTTCGTTCCTTCCGGGCGGCAGAACCGGATTGGGCGGTGTATGGAGATCTTCCATATGCAGGTGGCGGGACTGAAGCAGAGATTGTCGGTTCTGGGAGACGCCAAGGCGGTCATCGGCATTTCCGGCGGATTGGATTCTACCCTGGCATTGCTGGTGGCGGTGGAAGCCATGCGCCAGCTGGGGCGGCCGGCGTCCCATGTGTATGGGGTCACCATGCCTTGCTTTGGCACTTCGGAGCGAACCTACCGCAATTCCTGGGATCTGATGCGCGCGCTGGGGATCTCCTGCAAAGAAATACCCATCCGGGAAGCGGTCAATTTGCATTTTTCCGATATCGGCCACGACCCGCAGGTGCACAACGGTACCTACGAAAACTCCCAGGCCCGGGAGCGCACCCAGATTCTCATGGACTATGCCAGCGTGGTGGGGGGGATCGTGGTGGGAACCGGGGATCTGAGCGAACTGGCCCTGGGCTGGTGTACCTATAACGGCGACCACATGAGCATGTACGGTGTCAACGCATCCATTCCCAAGACCCTGATCCGCTGGATGATCGACGCCATATCCGAAAGTGAAGCCTTTGGAGCGGCCAGGGCAGTGCTTCAGGATATTCTGGATACGCCCATCAGTCCGGAACTGCTGCCCCCGGACGCGGAGGGTAAAATCGCCCAGCATACGGAGGATCTGGTCGGCCCTTATGCCCTCCACGACTTCTTCCTGTACTATATGCTCCGCTTCGGTTTTGCTCCTTCCAAGATCTACCCCTTGGCTTGCCGGGCGTTTCAAAATGACTTTGACGCGGGCACCATCCTGAAATGGCTAAATACCTTCTACCGCCGATTCTTTACCCAGCAGTTTAAGCGCAGCTGCATGCCTGACGGGGTGAAGGTGGGCTCGGTCAGCCTCAGTCCTCGGGGGGATTGGCGGATGCCCAGCGACGCCAGCGTTCGGCTCTGGCTGGAAGAGCTGGAGAAGCTGTAACTGGATACTGGATGGAAAGCCCGTCTTTTCGGTGTTTTCCTCCGGCGCAAGGAATGTTCGTATTCGGCGAGGATTCCTTGCGCCTGTCTTTTTTATGTGTTACTGAAACCGCTGCGGGCTAAAGGAGGATGGGCTGAAGCTGCTTACCTTGAAGGGCGGCCTCCATGGCCTGGGGAATTTGAGAAAAATCCGCTACCAGGCTGGTGGGTTTCTCCTTCGGATCGTCCTGGCCAAAGGGTATAAAATAGTAGTGCTTTTTTGCCAGCAGCTTTCCAATATTCTCCGCCGCGCCTGCCAAGCCGTCGTTGGTGGATACGGCTACCAAAATGGGTCTACCGTTCCGCAGATGGCTTTTGGCGGCCATGGTCACCGGGCCGTCGGCAATGCTGCATGCCAGCTTTGCCAGGGTGTTTCCGGTGCAGGGGGCAATAATCAGAATGTCAAACAGCTTTTTCGGGCCGATGGGCTCCACCTGGGAAATGGTGAGAAGAGGCTCCTGGCCGCTAAGGCGCCGGGCAGTTTCCAAATGGGCTTCGGCGTCGCCGAATCGGCTGTTCACATGGCTGGCGGCTTCTGAGAAAATGGGAGTCACCCTGCCATACTGGCACAGCTGCTCCAGAACGGGAAGTACCTTTGCGTATGTACAGAATGAGCCGCACATGGCGAATCCGATCTCCATTATGATTCCTCCTGATACAATCGAATTAGGGTCTGCCCAATGAGTTTGCCGGAGCTTTCCGGCATATGGATCCCCGGAAGGCCCCGGGCATAGATAACGCCGGGGCCTTCTATGCCGTTTTTGGATGCCAAATCAATTTTCACGCAGTCGGGATGGCAGCGTTCTGTCTGCTGACTGCTCAGTATCTTTTCCGGTATGGTATTGAAAATCAGCCGGTATGGTAACAGATCCGTCTCCGGGCCGGGGGTATCGACGGCTTTATAGCCAAGTGCCTGACAAATGGCTCGGTCAGATGCTTTTCTGGCGGTTACGGTCACATCCGCGCCTATGGCATGAAGAAGCCGGGCAAGGCACTTTCCGATCCTGCCCCAGCCCATGACCAAAGTGGGACAGCGGCGCAAAGTTATGGAAAGGCAGGACAGGGCGATCTCTATGGCGGCTTCTGCGGTAATGTATGCGTTTTCTGCCAGATATTGGGGATCCTTCAGAAGATCCGCCGTTCGGTATCCTTCCAAAACGGGATGGTTCAGATTTCCGCCGAAAACGATGATCTGACCGGGAAGCTGATCCAGTATCCCCTGGATGCAGCCGCCGCTGCGAAGGGCGCCGTCAGGGCAAAAGCTGGGGACATCCAGCAGCAGCGCGCTCGTATCCGCCCCGGGACGGTCTGAAATGGGGAAATCATGCCTTCGCAGATATTCCAATGCGTACCGGACAGCCGGGGTGCCCCCGGCGCAGTACAGCTTGCCGTTATTCATATGCATCACTCCTTCGGGCCAGAATATGCGTTCCCAACCACGGTTGTGCTTGATTTTTATAGGTTTCTTTCATATAATGGGGGTAAGAGGTGAAGTGTATGCAGCGACTAGGTTTTATCCACGATATGATGGATGTGAAGGTGCTGATCTTGTTTGTGATGGCCCGGGTGAATTATCCGGTAAATATCCAGCAGATTTATGAACTGTGCTATCAGGATGACTGCCTGAGTTATTTTGATGTATGTACCGCTGTTCCGGAAATGGTCAAGTCCGGCCATTTGAAGGAAGCGGAACAGGAGTGCTATGAGATTACCGATAAGGGCAGGGCGGATGGTTCTCTGACAGAGGACTCCATTGCCTTCACGGTGAAGCATCGGGCGGAAAACGCTGTTTCCAGATTCAACCGCCAGATCCGCCGCAGCAGCTTTGTGAAAACCCAGATCCTTCCCAGAGAAAGCGGTGATTTTTCGGTCATCATGGCGCTGGACGATGAGATGGGCAATTTGATGACGTTGGAATTGGTGGCGCCCAATCAGCGCCAGGCGATCCGCCTGGGAAAGCTTTTTGAAAAGAAAGCGGAGGCGGTGTACAACCTGACCATGGCAGAACTTTTGGACGACGAGGATGAACTGGAGGAATAGAAGATATATTGTCCTCTCTTCCTGTGGCCGGTCTTGCCGTTTTTTGGAAGTTGTGGTATAATGTAAATACACCGGAATACCGGTGACATGAAAGGAGCTGCCGCATATGAAATTTCAGTTCAGCGAAAAGAAAGTAAGACTCCCGGGCAATGTCCATGCTTACGCCGAAAAAAAGGTAATGAAGCTGGCCCGGTATTTTGAGGAGGATGCGGAGGCCTTAATTGTTTTTTCTGTAGAGAAAAACCGGAACAAAGCAGAGCTCACCGTCCATGGGGCGGGGACCTGGTTCCGGGCCAGCGAAAGCACCTCTGATATGTTTGCGTCCATCGACGCCGCGGTTACTACAATTGAGGGACAGATCCGGAAGAATAAGACACGGCTGGCTCGCCGTTTAAAGCAGGATGCGTTCTCCCGCACCGTGCAGGAAGAAACCAGCTTTGTGCCGGAGCTGGATGAAGATGATCTGAGCATTGCCAGAATGAAGAAGTTCTACTTTAAGCCCATGACCAGAGAAGAAGCGGTGATGCAGATGAATCTGCTGAACCATAACTTCTTTGCCTTCCGGGATGAAGACAACGGCGGGAGCTTTGCTGTGGTTTACCGCAGAAACGATGGCGGCTACGGCCTGATCGATGATACTGAATAAGGGAATATTCCTATTTTGAGGCCCCTGAAAGGGGCCTCAAAATTTTTTCAAAAAGAAGAAAAAATGCTTGACAAAGGAAGGCTGCTGTGCTAATATATGCGAGCTGTCCGCGAGGGCAGGGGAAAAGAGCCGAAAAGAAGAG
>CALWXR010000006.1 GCA_944385535.1 uncultured Oscillospiraceae bacterium | reverse complement strand
TGTGCTACCGGATGCAGTCAGATTTTTCACTTGGTTTCGTGAAAAGGATTCTTGCCAATTATTACTTGACACATACACCGCCTCCCTCCTGACCGGGCACTACTTGACATTGTTGGTCATTTGCGGTATAATTTTTTGAGATTCTCTTGAAATGGAGTACAATTTATGAAAAAAACCTTCAGAATTTTGGTGTCGCTTTTGCTGATTGTGGTAATCATCGCAAGCATTGGCTGGTATCTGTTTGTTTACGACCGAACCTTCACCCGGGACACCCTGCTTTCCCAGGCCCGCTATCAGGATACCTACGGCAACTCCAGGCTTTCCTCCTGGTTCTATGACCTGGCCTATAACTTTTCCGGCCATGATGAAAATGTTGCCATTGAGCTGGCCAATCAGTATATCTCCGATGGCAATTACACCAAGGCCGAGGTTACCCTGACCACCGCCATCCACCACAGCCCCACGGTGGAGCTGTATACCGCCCTGTGCCGGACCTATGCCCAGCAGGACAAGCTCCTGGACGCCGTGTCCCTGCTGGATAATATAACCGATCCGGAGATCAAAGCCCAGTTGGATCAGCTGCGCCCCAGCGCCCCCGCCGCCAATTATGAACCCGGTTATTACAGTCAGTATATTCAGGTTTCTCTGACCTCCTCCGGCACCCTTTACTATACCACCGATGGGGATTACCCTTCCATCAACGGTTCGGTGTACACCCAGCCCATTACCCTTCCTGCCGGTGAGACCACCATCTATGCCATTGCCGTGGGAGAGGATGGCCTGGTCAGCCCCATGACCGTCCTGGGCTACACCGTCACCGGCGTGATCGAGGAAGTCAGCTTCACCGATCCCACTATGGAATCCGCCATTCGGGAACTGGTAGGCGTGGATTCCGATGAACCGGTTTACACCAACCAGCTTTGGGAGATCACCGAATTTACCGTTCCCGACGGCGTGGGCGTTTACGGAGATCTGTCCCTGATGCCCTATTTGGAGAAGCTGACCATTCACAATCAGGATCTGGACTCCCTTGCCTATCTGTCCTCCCTGAACGAGCTGAAGACTCTGGATCTCACCGGCTGCAGCCTGGATGCCGCGGAACTGTCCGTTCTGGCAAGCCTGCCTTCCCTGACCAGCTTGACGCTGTCTGACTGCGGCTTGAGCACCATTGAGCATCTGGCCAATGCCCAGAGCCTTTCTTATCTGAATCTGAGCAACAACACCATTCGAAATCTTCAGCCCCTCTCCACAATCCCAACGCTGAGGCAGCTGGATCTGAAGCACAACGCCGTTACCGATCTGTCTGATCTTTCCGGCCTGGAAAATCTGGAATCCCTGGATATTTCCTTCAACGCCGTGACTTCCCTTTCCCCTCTTTCCAGCTGTGTCAAGCTCACCTCCCTGTTCGCGGATACCAACCAGCTGACCTCCCTGGACGGCGTGGGCAATCTGGTTTTGCTGACTCAGCTGTCTGTGAATTACAACAGCTTGACCGACGTCTCCATTCTGTCCAACAACACCTCCCTGACGGATCTGAGCATTGCCAACAACGAAATCACTGATATCACCGCTCTGTCCACCTTGACCAATTTGGAAACCTTTGACTTCTCCTCCAACCAGGTGGAGCAGCTTCCCCAGTGGCCCGACGGGTGCCCCTTAAAGACCATCAACGGTTCCTATAACGCGTTGACCAGCCTGGACAATCTGCAAAACATGGAGTCCCTGACCTACATTTACATGGACTATAACCTGATCACCAACATCGACGCCCTGGCAGACTGCTACTGCCTGGTTCAGGTAAATGTATTCGGAAATTCCATCAGCGATGTATCCGCCCTGAGAGAGCACGATATCATCGTCAATTACAACCCGACCCAAGGAACCTCTGAATAAATCGTATTCGGCTGAATGCCAGATCTTTATCCTCATCCGTGCAGTTCAAAAATCAGGAAACACATACAGTATTTCTTCGATTTTTGAACTTTAGGCTGAGCCAAAATCTTTCAGCATCCGCTCTTGCCGATTTCGTCAGAGCTTCCCTAAAAAGAATCCGCTGCTTGGCAGCGGATCTTTTTATCAAGGCTTGGGATTATGCTCCAGGATCATATTCAATGCCGCTTCAACGGTCTGGCGGCGGACCGCTTCCCGATCCCCGGAGAAGCGGAAGCGCTTTACCTGGGCACATTCCCGGTCTTGGTAGGCAAGGAACACCGTGCCCACCGGGTTTCCGAACGCATCTGACCCGGGGCCTGCCAGGCCGGTGACGGCCACCGCCACATCCGCCTCCAAGCAGGCCCGGACGCCTTTGGCAAGGTATCCCGCCGTCTCAGCGGATACCGCCCCGTACCGGTCCAAAATCTCCTGGGGCACGCCCAGAATGCGGGCCTTTACCCAGTCGGTATAGCAGATCACACCGCCCTTGTACACCTGGCTGCTGCCGGGAACAGCCGTCAGAGCGCTGCCGATGCCGCCGCCGGTCAGGCTTTCCGCGGTGACCAGAGTTTTTCCCTCCAGTCTTTGCAGCACTTCACAGCACGCTCTCGTCATGGTAGCTCACCTTGATCTTCTCAATGCTGTCCATTGCCTGCCGGATCAGCCCCTCCCGATCCAGATTCCGCTCCGCGTGGAGCACCTGGCCCAGGGTGGGCTTGGTTTTGGGATGCTTGGGGGTAAATACCGTGCAGCAGTCCTCGTAGGGCAAAATGGAGGTTTCCAAAGTACCGATTTTCCGGGCGATGGTGACGATTTCCTCCTTGTCCATACCCACCAGGGGCATGAAAATGGGGATATCCACCACGGCCCCGGTGACCGCCATGGCCTCCATGGTCTGAGAAGCCACCTGGCCCAGATTCTCGCCGGTGATCAGCGCCCCGCAGCCGTCGTGTTTGGCGATCCGCTGGGAGATCTCCATCATAAACCGGCGCATGATTAATGTGAAAAATTCCTCCGGGCAGTTGTCCCGGATGGCTTCCTGGATCTGCGTAAAGGATACCACGTTCACCGTCATCTTCCCGGAATATTTGGTCACCAGTCTTGCCAGCTCCACCACCTTGTCCTTAGCCAGCTGGGAGGTGTAGGGATAGGAGAAGAAGTGCACCGCTTCAATTTCCACCCCCCGCTTGGCGATCATATAGGCCGCCACGGGAGAATCGATGCCGCCGGAAAGGAGCACCATGGCCCGTCCCCCTACGCCGGTGGGCAGTCCGCCGGCTCCGGGCTGTGCAGGCCCGTGGACATAGGCGGCCAGATCCCGAACCTCCACATATACCGTGTAATCCGGGTGGTGCACATCCACCTGTACATCCGGATGGGCCTCCGCCAGCCGCCCGCCGATCTCCTGAGACAGCTGGATAGAGGTCATGGGGAAGCGCTTATCGGAACGCTTGGACTCCACCTTAAAGGACTTGGCGCAGTCCAGCTCCTCCCCCAGGTAGTTTTCCACCGCTTCAAAAATGGCGTCCACATTCTTTTCACAGGGGCGGCACCGGCACAGGCTGACCACGCCGAAAATGGAGCCGCAGGCCTCCCAGGCGCCGTCCACATCCGCGCTTTCGTCCATGGGCTCAACATAGACCGTAGACTGCATGATATACACGTCAAAATTGCCGTAGCGCTTCATACGGCGGCGGACATTCTGCCGCAGTCGGGATTCGAACTGCCGCTTATTAGCGCCCTTAAGAACGATCTCACCTAATTTTAACAGAAAAATTTCCTTCATAGCATACCTCATGATTCTTTTTCCGGAAGCCCCCGCTTCCGGTTATCTATCCATTGCCCAGATTCACCGCTCGGTACTGGATGGCCTCCGCAATGTGCCGGGGAAGGATTTGATCGCTTCCCTCCAGATCCGCCACGGTTCTGGCAACCCTTAGTATACGGTCATAGCTTCTGGCCGTCAAGCCCATAACTTCGAAAGCGTCCTTCATCAGCTCTCCGCCTTCTTCGTCCAGGGCGCAGTACGTTCGCATATCATCCGGCCCCATTCGGGCATTGCTCATGCATCCGCTTCCAAAGCGCCGGTTCTGGATCTTCCTGGCAGCGTCCACCCGGGCCTTGATTGCCGCCGACGGTTCCGCTTCCGCCCGGCTGCGCAGATCCTCAAAAGCCACGGAAGGCACCTCTACCACAATATCGATCCGATCCAGCAGAGGGCCGGAGATCCGGCTCCGATAGCTTTCCACCGCCGCCTGAGAGCAGCGGCACCGGCCGGAGGGATCCCCATACCAGCCGCACTTGCAGGGGTTCATGGCGCATACCAGCATAAACTCCGCCGGATAGGTCACAGCGCCGGACACCCGGGAAATGGTCACCTTCCCATCCTCCAGGGGCTGGCGCATGAGATCCAGGGTATCCTTCCGAAATTCCGGCATTTCATCCAGGAACAGCACCCCCTTGTGGGCCATGGAGATCTCTCCGGGCTTCGGGTTGGTGCCTCCGCCGGTCAGCCCCGCGTTGGACACCGTATGATGGGGCGAGCGGAAGGGCCGCTGGGTCACCAAAGGCTCCTTGGGCGTAAGCAGGCCCATAACCGAGTAGATCTGGCTGACCTCCAGAGATTCCTCCCAGGTCATATCCGGCAGTATGGAGGGCAGGCGCTTGCTGAGCATGCTTTTTCCGGAGCCGGGAGGGCCGATGAGCAGCACATTGTGACCGCCCGCGGCCGCTACCTCCAGGGCCCGCTTGGCGTTCTCCTGACCCAGCACGTCCTTGAAGTCCAGCCCCCGGACATCTGTCCGGGAGGGCATCCAGGGGGATTCCTCCCCCAATACCGCCTCACCGTTCAACCCGGCGGCAAGCTCTTTCAGGTTTCGGACCGGGTAAATTGCAGGCCCCCGGGCCAAGGTGGCCTCAGCCCCGTTTTCCGCCGGGACAAACAGGGATTGGATCCCCGCTTTCTTTGCCTCCAGGGCCATGGGGAGCACGCCGGAAACCGGCCGCAGGGAGCCGTCCAGCCCCAGCTCTCCAATAAAGGCGCTGGAAGGCTTGGGGCGGCGCACACTGCCCATGGCGCACAGAATGCTCAGGGCAATGGGCAGATCATAGTGGGTGCCCGCCTTCTTTTTGCTTGCCGGCGCCAGATTCACCGTGATCCGGCTCACCGGAAAATTCAGTCCGCTGCTCTTTGTGGCCGCCCGAACCCGATCCCGGGCCTCCTTCACCGCCGCGTCCGGCAGGCCGACCACCTCAAATCCCGGAAGCCCGTGGGAAATATAGCATTCCGCCGTTACCACGCTGCCCTGGATCCCGGATATTCCCAGAGTTTTTACGCTGCAGATCATCCCCGTCTCTCCCCTCTTTTTCCTCATCATACTCCATTCCGGGAAAAAACACAATCTTTTTTTCAACTTTTCCAGAAGAAAACACCCTAGAGCAAGCTGTACAGTTTTTCCATCTGTTTCTTGTGGAAATACCTAAAATTTTTGTGACTGGGCGGTTTGATGGCTTTACAAACGACGGGAAAAGTGATATGATATTTAAGACAAAATTTGTAATACTTTAGGAGGTATTTCATTTTGGCTAGAAAATTCAAAACTATGGACGGCAATACCGCTGCCGCCCACGTCAGCTATGCCTTTACCGAGGTTGCTGGCATCTACCCCATTACCCCGTCCAGCCCCATGGCTGACAATGTGGATCAGTGGTCCGCTGCCGGTCGTAAGAACATCTTCGGCAACACCGTCAAGGTTGTGGAGATGCAGTCTGAGGCCGGTGCTGCCGGTACCGTGCACGGCTCTCTGGCCGCCGGCGCCCTGACCACCACCTACACCGCGTCTCAGGGCCTGCTGCTGATGATCCCCAACATGTACAAGATCGCCGGCGAGCTGCTGCCCAGCGTGTTCCACGTGTCCGCCCGTACCGTGGCTGCTCAGTCCCTGAACATCTTCGGTGACCACTCCGACGTCTACGCCTGCCGTCAGACCGGCTTCGCCATGCTGTGTGAGACCAACGTTCAGGAAGTTATGGACCTGGGCGCTGTCGCCCACCTGGCCTCTATCGAAGGCCGCGTTCCCTTCATCAACTTCTTCGACGGCTTCCGTACCTCCCACGAGATCCAGAAGGTTGCCATCTGGGACTACGAGGATCTGAAGGAAATGGTCAACATGGATGCTGTGGACGCCTTCCGCAAGCACTCCCTGAACCCCGAGCGTCCCGCCATGCGCGGCTCCCACGAGAACGACGACATCTTCTTCCAGCATCGTGAGGCCTGCAACAAGTATTACAACGCCCTGCCCGCAGTGGTTGAGAAGTACATGGCCAAGGTCAACGAGAAGCTGGGCACCGACTATCAGCTGTTCAACTACTACGGCGCCCCCGACGCTGACCGGATCATCGTTGCCATGGGCTCCGTCAACGACGTGATCGAGGAAGTCATCGACTACCTGAACGCCCACGGCGAAAAGGTCGGCGTGGTGAAGGTTCGCCTGTTCCGGCCCTTCTGCGCTGACAAGCTGCTGGCCGCCATCCCCGCTACCGCCAAGAAGATTGCTGTTCTGGACCGCACCAAGGAGCCCGGCTCTCAGGGCGAGCCCCTGTACCAGGACGTGGTCATGGCTCTGGCCAAGGCCGGCCGCAACGACGTGACCGTTATCGGCGGCCGTTACGGCTTGGGTTCCAAGGACACCCATCCCGCTTCCATCTTCGCCGTGTATGAGGAGCTGACCAAGGACGCTCCTAAGCACGAGTTCACCATCGGCATCGTGGACGATGTGACCCACCTGTCCCTGGATGAGAAGGTCTCCCCCAACACCGCCGCGGAAGGCACCATCGAGTGCAAGTTCTGGGGCCTGGGCGGCGACGGCACCGTTGGCGCCAACAAGAACTCCATCAAGATCATCGGCGACCACACCGACAAGTACGTACAGGCTTACTTCCAGTACGACTCCAAGAAGACCGGCGGCGTCACCGTGTCCCACCTGCGCTTCGGCGACAAGCCCATCAAGTCCCCCTACTACATCAACAAGGCCGACTTCGTGGCTTGCCACAACCCCTCCTACATCACCAAGGGCTTTAAGATTGTTCAGGACGTAAAGCCCGGCGGCGTGTTCCTGATCAACTGCCAGTGGTCCCTGGAGGAGCTGGAGCATCACCTGGATGCCGCCTCCAAGCGCTACATCGCCAACAACAACATCCAGCTGTACACCATCAACGCCATCGACCTGGCCATCCAGGTTGGCATGGGCAAGCGTACCAACACCATTCTCCAGTCCGCCTTCTTCTCCCTGGCCAAGGTCATGAGCGCTGAGGACGCCGTCAAGTACATGAAGGACGCCGCTGAGCACTCCTACCTGAAGAAGGGCCGTGACGTGGTGGAGAAGAACTGGAACGCCATCGATGCCGGCGCTACCGCTTACGTCAAGATCGACGTTCCCGCTTCCTGGGCTACCATTGAGGACAACAAGGCCGATGAAGCGCTGGAAGGCAATGCCGACACCGTTAAGGTGGTCAAGACCATCCTGAACCCCGTGGGCAAGATGGACGGCTACAGCCTGCCTGTTTCCGCCTTCGAAGATCTGGCCGACGGTCAGTTCCCCCTGGGCGCTTCCGCTTACGAGAAGCGTGGCGTTGCGGTCACCGTTCCTCACTGGGACGAGACCAAGTGCATCCAGTGCAACAACTGTGCCTATGTTTGCCCCCACGCCACCATCCGTCCCTACGCGCTAACCGCGGAAGAAGCCGCTGCCGCTCCCGCCGGCGCCCGTCTGGTGGATGTAAAGGCCGGTAAGGGCAAGGGCGTTTACAAGTACACCATGGCCGTTTCTCCTCTGGACTGCATGGGCTGCGGCGTCTGCGTAGGCGTATGTCCCACCAAGGCCATCACCATGGTTCCCCAGGAATCCGAGCTGGCCGAGCAGGAAGTCTTTAACTACATGGTCTCCAAGGTCTCCGACAAGAAGGACATGCAGGACAACACTGTCAAGGGCAGCCAGTTCCGCAAGCCTCTGCTGGAGTTCTCCGGCTCCTGCGCCGGCTGTGCCGAGACCAGCTACGCTCGTCTGGTGACCCAGCTGTTCGGCGATCGGATGTACATTTCCAACGCCACCGGCTGTTCCTCCATCTGGGGCGGTCCCGCCGCTACCTCTCCCTACACGGTCAATGCTGACGGCCACGGCCCCGCTTGGTCCAACTCCCTGTTTGAGGACAACGCCGAGCACGGTCTGGGTATGTACACCGCGCAGGCTGTCATCCGTGAGTCCCTGAAGAACAAGGTCATCTCCGTCATGGAGAATACCGCTTCCGAGGAGCGGAAGGCTGCCTGCCAGGCTTGGCTGGACACCTACAACGACGGCGAAGCCAACAAGGCCGCTACCAAGGCTCTGATCGAGAACCTGGAAGCCAAGGTCTGCTGCGACACCGTTGCGGATATTCTGAACAAGAAGGAATACCTGTCCAAGAAGTCCGTGTGGATCTTCGGCGGCGACGGCTGGGCTTATGACATCGGCTTCGGCGGCGTGGATCATGTGCTGGCCTCCAACCAGGATGTGAACATCTTCGTCTTTGACACCGAGGTTTACTCCAACACCGGCGGTCAGGCTTCCAAGGCTTCCAACATCGGCCAGGTGGCTCAGTTCGCCGCTTCCGGTAAGGAAACCAAGAAGAAGTCCCTGGCGGAAATCGCCATGAGCTACGGCTATGTGTACGTTGCTCAGATTGCCATGGGCGCCAACCAGGCTCAGACCATCAAGGCCATCACCGAGGCTGAGGCTTACCACGGTCCTTCCCTGATCATCGGCTACGCTCCCTGTGAGATGCACTCCATCAAGGGCGGCATGATGAACTGCCAGGCTGAGATGAAGAAGGCTGTGGAATGCGGCTACTGGAACCTGTTCCGGTTCGATCCCTCCAAGACCACCGGTAAGTTCCAGCTGGACAGCAAGGCTCCCAAGGATGGCTATCAGGAGTTCCTGATGAACGAGGCTCGTTACAGCCGTCTGACCCGTGAGTTCCCCGAGCGCGCCACCGAGCTGTTCGCCAGAAACGAGGCTGCCGCTAAGGAGCGCTGGGAGCACCTGAACAAGCTGGTTGAGGTGTACAAGGACTGATCCTTTCCCATCGTTTCAGTTTCCCAATCTAAATCCCGCTGCCCTCAGAGAACTTCTGAGGGCAGCTTGTTTCCAGGAGGTCTACGATGAAGGTCTTATTGATTAACGGAAGTCCCAAGGCCAAGGGAAATACCGCCTTTGCCCTGGATCAGATGGCCCAGGTCTTTGCCGCCGAGGGGGTGGAGACGGAGCTGCTGCACATCGGCAATCAGGCAATCCGGGGCTGCATCGCCTGCGGTAGCTGCTTCAAAACCGGCAAATGCGTCTTTGATGACGCAGTAAACGCCGCTGCCGAAAAATTTCAGGAAGCCGATGGCATTGTGGTAGGCAGCCCGGTATACTACGCCTCTGCCAACGCTACTCTGGCAGCCTTTTTGGACCGGCTGTTCTACAGCACCCACTTTGACAAGCGGATGAAGGTGGGGGCCAGCGTGGTCGTTGCCCGCCGGGGCGGCTGCTCGGCCACCTTTGACCAGCTGAACAAGTACTTCACCATTTCCGGCATGCCCATCGCCTCCAGCCACTACTGGAACAGCGTCCACGGCCGGATGCCCGGCGAGGCGGCCCAGGACGAAGAAGGGATCATTACCGTTCGAAACCTTGCCAGAAACATGGCCTTTTTGATGAAGTCCATCGACCTTGGCAAACAGACCCTGGGAATTCCCGAATACGAGGCCCGGGTATCCACCAACTTCATTCGCTGAGAGGTGACAAGAATGGAATGTACCATCATTGACATTCGGGGAGATTACGCCTATGTGCGCTATCGGGACAGCGGCGTGGTTTCCGAAGTTGCCCTGGCCCTGCTTCCCTTCGGGGCGGACGTGGGCGACAAGCTGATTTTTGAAAACTACGAATTCCGCCAAATATAACCAAAGCCCGCCGGATGCTTCCGGCGGGCTTTTCTTTCTAAAGAAAAGGGCTTGACAATAGTACGAAATCGTATTATAATTTGATACGATTTCGTACTGAAAGGAGACCAATGATGGACACATACACGGAAAGCCTGCGGCGGCTTATGCTTGCCACCTCAAAAATCGACGGCGCCTATTATTTTTTTGCCCGGCGTATGGGCGTGAACGAAAATGCCATGGCTTTTTATTACGCGCTTGCCGACGGAAAGCCCCATACCCAAAAGGCCATCTGTGATGAAATGCTGATTCCCCGTACCACCATCAATTCCATTGTCAAAGCCGCCCTGGCCCAGGGCTACATTACCATTTCCCCACGGCAGAACTCCAAGGAGAAGGACATTGTTCTGACGGCCTCCGGGCAGATTTATGCGGACGCCATGGTCAAGCAGATTTATAAAGCCGAGGAACAGGCCATTCAGGAAACCCTGAGACACTTTTCCCCGGAATTCATTACGGCCATAGAGTATTTCAGCCAACGCCTGTGCCTGGAATTACAATCCATTCAAAACAAAGAGGATCATTCTCATGAACAGCTATAATCTGTACACAAAAACACCGCCTATAAAACTGTTTTTCATGGTGGCCCTTCCCGGAGCCGTCAGTATGATCGCCTCATCCCTTTGGGGATTGCTTGACAGCATTTTTGTAGGCAATTTTCTTGGGCAGGAGGCTTTTTCCGCGCTGAATCTGGCGATTCCCTTTGTGCTGATCAATTTCTCCCTGGCGGATCTAATCGGCGTAGGTTCCTCGGTGCCCATTTCCATTGCCCTGGGTAAGAATCAGCGGGAGGAAGCCAACAATTACTTCACCTGCGCCTGTCTGACCATTTTTCTTTTGGGGATCCTGTCCGGGGGCTTCCTCTATGCCGCCGCCCCCTGGCTGCTTCAGATTATGGGCGCCGAAGGGGAACTGGCCCGGCTGGGCGTTATCTACATCCGGGTATACGCGCTGCTCTCCCCCTTCACCTCCATCGTTTTCGCCCTGGACAATTATCTTCGCATCTGCGGCAAAATCAATGGCAGCATGGGGCTGAATATCGCCATGTCCGGGGCAATCCTGGTATTGGAATATGTATGCATCGGCATTTTGAAGCTGGGAATCGCAGGCTCTGCCCTGGCTGTTTCCAGCGGAATGTCCCTTTGCGCCATAGCGGCGCTGATCCCCTTCCTGAGAAAGAAGCTAACCCTGAGCTTCTGCCGTCCCAAGCCTTCCCTGCGGGTGTTATGGCAGTTCCTATACAGCGGCTGTCCCAACTTTCTCAGCAATACCGCCGCAAGGCTGACCTCTATTGTGATGAATATGGTTCTGCTTCGCCTGGGCGGCGGGGAAGCTGTCGCCATCTACGGCATTTTGATGAATGTAGGCGATCTGGTGCAGCAGCTGCTTTACGGAACCAGCGACTCTTTGCAGCCTGCCATTGGCTACAACTGGGGCGCAGGCTGTAATGGAAGAGTGAAAGGGATCATCCGGTGCTGCCTTTCAGCCGCCGCCGTGATCTCCGCCCTGGGGATGGCGGTCATGCTGCTGTTTCCCAGTACCTTGGTAAGCCTGTTCCTGGAAGATAACAACATGGAATTGATGAGCACCGCTGTTTATGCCCTGCGTCTGTACAGCCTGTCCAATCTTTTCCGCTGGTTCCCCTTCTGTGTGCAAGGCTTTTTAATTGCTCTGAACAAACCGATGCCCGCGACAGTAATTTCCGTGTCCAATACCTTTGTGATCCCCCTGGTTCTGCTGGTGGTCCTTCGTCCTCTGGGACTCGACGGAATCTGGCTGAACACCACCGTCACGTCGGCCATCGTAGCCGTAATGGCACTGGGCATATTCAGACGGACCTGGAAATCCCTCCAGTGGGAAGCGGAATAAATTCTGAACCGGAAATGAAAAACGGCGAACCGAACGTTCGCCGTTTTTTTAATTTTAGTCTTTTTTCTGGTTATTCTGGAACTTTTTCATCATTTTCAGCCGGTACTTCTTCAGCTTGATCTCTTTGGTTTTTTCAAATCGGGACTGCATTTCCGGCGGGTGATCCTGAAGCTTTTCCGCGGGAATATTCCGCTGGGCGAGGCGCTTTTCCGTAAATTCCCCAAGGAGGGTATAGCATACGGAGGTCAGGGGAATCATCAGCAGCATGCCGCCAATGCCCATCAGCTCACTGCCAACGGTGACCGCTACCAGCACCCACATGCCGGGCAAACCAATGGAGCTGCCCACCACTCTGGGATAGATCAAATTGCCCTCCAGCTGCTGGATCACCAGGAACATGATCACAAAGGTGATTGCCTGAATGGGGTCGTTTACCAAAATGAAGAAAGCGCCGATGATACAGCCCACAAAAGCGCCCACAACCGGCACCAGGGCGGTGACCGCAATGACCACACTGACCAGGGGCACATAGGGCATTTTGAAAATGCTCATGGCAATGGCGAACAGACAGCCCAGGATACAGGCTTCCAAACACTGGCCGGAAATAAAATTACTGAAGGTCACATTGGTAAGACGCATGACGCGTATGATCTCGTCGCAGGCATGCTCCGGGAGGATGGAATACAGGATCCGCCGGGCCTGCCGGGCCAGGATCTCCTTTCTGCCAAGGCAGTAGACGGCAAACACCAGGCTGATGACCATATTCACAATGCCGTTGGTCAGGCTGCCGATGACGTTTACCGCGCTGCCCATCACCGAACTGACCTGATTGCCTACAAAGGTCAGGGTGTTTTGCAGAAGGGTATTCCACTGAATATCCTCCAGATTAGTAAACTCCAGAATCCACTCTTTGACTTCCGGGTTTTCTTCCATATAGAGAATAATGCTATTGGCGGTTCGCTCCACGAAGGCGGGGATTCTTGCCGCCAGGGAGTCCACCGTCATGCTGATCTGGGGAACCAGCAGCTCCACCACAAACATGATCACCAGGATCATGGCCGCCAGTGTTAAAAGAAGGGCCAGGGTTCTTCGAAGCCCATCCTTGCGGATCCCATCCAGCTGCCGTTCAATGGCACGCATGGGCACATTGAAAATAAAGGCAATGGCCGCGCCCATGACAAAGGGCGAAAACAGATCCCAAATTGCCTGAAACATAGCTGTCGCCCGGGCCGTATCCAGCAGCAGCCAGCCAAATACCAAGATGCCTGCCACCAATAGGAAAATCCGGTGCATCAGCTTTCTGTCAAAATTCATCCCACATGCCTCCCTTTTATGGCCATTATACCGCAGCTTCTACTAAAAATCCAGTAAACGAGTTGTAAACTTTATCCCAATGGGTCCAATCCGGCGAAGGTCGGCGCACAGAGCGTCCACAGCCTCCTGGGTGGTGGCCCAGCTGGTGCAGAAGCGAACCGCCCGATGGCTCTCGTCAATGCGCTCCTGTTCACAAAACACATAGCCTTCCGCCAGCTGATCCAGTACCTTGTCCGGCAAAATGGGAAAAAGCTGATTGGTGACTCCCGGCACCAGAAAGGGGTATCCCAGCTCGCAGAATACAGCGCGCAGCTGATCTGCCAGGCGATTGGCCCGGGCAGCTATGGAAAAATACAGGCCGTCGGTCATCAGGGCGTCAAACTGTACGCCCAGCAGCCGTCCCTTGGCCAGCATGCCGCCGTGCTGTTTGATGTGATAGCGGAAATCCACTGCCAATTCTGGATCTGTAATGACCACGGCTTCGCCGAACAGGGCCCCTACCTTGGTGCCGCCGATATAAAACACATGGCACAGCCGCGCCAGGTCAGCCAGGGTAACATCATTGCCCCGGGCGCTCAGGCCGTAGCCCAGCCGCGCGCCGTCCAGAAACAGGTACAGCCCCAGCTCCCGGCATACCCGGCTCAATTCCTCCAGTTCCCCCAGGGAGTACAGGGTTCCCAGTTCCGTGGGGTTGGAAATATAGACCATTTTCGGCTGAACCGTATGCTCAAAGCTGGGATCCCGGCGGTGGGCATTCACCGCGTCGGAAACCTGCCCCGGGGTGATCTTCCCATCCCGGGATGGCAGGGTAAGCACCTTGTGCCCTGTGGCTTCCACAGCCCCGGTTTCGTGGCCCTGGATATGGCCGGTAACCGCGCACAAAACCCCCTGGTGGGGCCGCAGGGCGGCGGCAATAACGGTCAGATTGGTCTGTGTTCCGCCCACGAGAAAATGAACCTGGGCGTTTTCACATTGGCAGAGCTCTTTGATCTTTCCGGCGGCCCGGGCGCAGTATTCGTCCTGACCGTAACCCGGCGTTTGAACCAGGTTGGAATCCATCAGCGCCTGAAGCACCCGCTCGTGACATCCCTCGGCATAGTCGTTATTAAAATACAGCATGGTCATCCCCTCTTTCCGTTCCATTGTACCCCCTATGAACCCGCCTGTCAAGAAGGCATATTCCTTCAGGCGGGAGCATAAACATGCATAGAGCACACAGCATCGGAGGGGAGCATATGACAGACGCCATTGAGAAGCGAGCCTGTGAAGTGGCTGTGTACATGATCGAAACCGGTGCCACAGTCCGGGCCGCCGCCCGGCACTTCGGCATATCCAAATCTACCGTACATAAGGATTTGACACAAAGGCTGAAACAGGTAAACCGCGGGCTGTATTTGCAGGTGCGGGAGATTCTGGACGAGAACAAACGGGAACGTCATATTCGGGGCGGTCTGGCTACCCGGAGGAAGTATAAAGGAGAGGATCCCCTTATGGGGAAGTAAGAAGTAAGCGTGAACAGGCGTGGTGTTTCCTTCGGAAAGGATTGAAATAAAGGATTGGAAATTCACTTTCCGAAGGACAATACCTTGCTTCTTCATTCTTCCCTGCCTGGGAGGCGCAGCCGAATGCGGTAGCTGCCCCTCTTGTGTAAAGGGGGGATTGCTGCTGTGGGGGGTTCTCTCTTCGCCTGGGTGCGGGCGAATTTTTGAGTGCTTACTGCGTCAATCCCTCAGTCGCTTCGCGACAGCTCCCTTTACACAAGGGAGCCTTTTGGCGGTGTCGTTACTGCGCTGCGTTTACTCTTTACACTTTTGGAGTCTTTGGGCGATGCCGTTACTGCGCTGCGTTTACTCTTTACACTTTTCGGAGCCTTGGGGGGTGGCGGTTTTTTTGACCCAGCTATGAAAACGGCACTGCCCAAATATGGGCAGTGCCTTTGGTTTATGTGGTTTCCCCAGTCTCTGCCTGAGGTTGGTCTGCCAGCCGGTCACAGCAGACAATCACCCGGGACTGGCCGCCGGAGGTGCAGGTGTAGAGGATCAGATCAAATTCGCTGTTGATTACCTCGTACACGTTGGTGGGATCGATGATCTTCACCTGTGTAACCTGATATTCGATTACATAGCCGTTCATATCCGTAAAGGACAGGAACGCGCCTTCTTCAATATCATGCAGACACCGGAAATGATGCTTAAAGTTGTGTCCGGCAATCACCGCGTCGTCGGTCAGGGGGGAGCCGTACTGCAGGCAGGGGGCCACCTGAAGCTTATCCATGCTCCAATCCGCCATAATGGGCAGATTCAGGTCATAGTCCGCGAAGGACAAATAGCAAATATAATCGTTGCCCTCAATATTGACGATGGTCAGCTCCGTAGGCTGGGTGGGGGTCTCCCCTTCCGCCTGGGTTTCCTCGGGAATTTGCTGGGTCAAGTCCGGCATGGAGGGGGCGTTGGGGTCCGGCTCCTGCTGGACAAGGATATCCTGCATGGCGGCGTAGGCCTCCCCGGCGGCCTGCCCTGCCATGGCGTCCTCGTGCTGATTGTACAGGAAAAGAAGCAGTGCCGCCAGCAGCAGCACTGCCCCCAGCGCAATCAGGACAACACCTGATTTACGCATCGTTCTCCTTCTTTCTCCGGGTGATAAGGAACACGCCCAGAGCAATGACCGCCAGGCCGGCAATGGTCAGCACGGGGATGGGCCAATTCAGCTGACCGGTCTGGAGCAGAGAGCCGGTGTTGGTTACGGTAATGATCCAGCTGTCATCAGACTCTTTCACGGTCTTGTAGCTGGCGGTGTAGCCCGCGGGAACCTTGACTTCCTTAACGGACCAATCCAGGCTCCGTGTTCGTCTTGATATCGGTATCCGTGTCTGTATTGGTAGCGGAATTCACTTTTACAGTAAAGAACTCTGTGACAGAATCACTACTGTCTGTCAGATAATATGTATGGTTGAGCGTGGCCTCACCAGACGCATTCGCAGTTACGCTAACGACAGCGTCATCGCCTTGCGGAGCAATAGTAATATAGTCCGCGCCTTCCATGATTGCCCAGCTGTGATCAACAGCTGGGACACCCTCCACAACGGAAGTGCCCTGCAGATCTTTGGTCTGGCCCACTTCCAGAGTCAGATTCGCCTCTCCCTCCGCGCTGACATACAATCCGGGCATACAGATCCCCAGCAGCAGGGTCAGGGACAGCAGCGTCACCATCACCCGCCGAAATCCACGCTTTCTCTGATTCTTTTTTCCGTACATAGCATGTCCTCCTAAACACAAAATCCGTTGCTCAAGGCAAGCGATTATTGTCACTTTTCGCCGACACACGGAACCGGCATACCGGGCTGCCAAAAATACCGGTACCGCCGGTTTCAGCGTCTTTATACTAAAGTAACTATGCCATTCCAATATCTTTATGTCAATCCAAATATTGGAAATTAAGAAAAATTTTATTTGACATAATTCGCGCCGTGAGCCCTGGGGAGGAACGCATCCTCAGCTATATCATTGGTCTTGGGACTGGGGCTTGTCCTGCTTTCTGCTTTCCAGCCGCTGTCTGGTGTTTCTGGCCGCTTCCATCAGGCTCTGAAATTCTCCCGACAGGATCCGGCGCATTTTCTCGTCCCCGGAGAGGGTCTTTACATAAGTACGCAGATTCCGGGGATGGAAAATTTCCAGTGCGTTGTCCACGCCCCCGGAGCCTAAGAGGGTGAACATGGCGTCCACCAGTTCTCCCCGCTCCTGGTTGGTCATGCTGGCAAACCAGGTTTTGATGGTGGCGTCCAGAAACTGGGAGCCTCCCGTGATCTCCTGCATGGGAAGAAATTCCCGCCCCTGAACCTCCCAGGAATAGAGATCGTGCTGCAGAAGGCCAACGGTCTTGCTTCGGATTACGGTATAGGGTTCCTCATGCTCCAGCAGCATGCCGATCACCGAGGACTGGGGCACATAGGTTTTGATCCGGGGAACCATGGCCAGGTATCCCGGATCTCCCATCAGGTACTTGGTAAAGCCCGGGCCGTCGTTGTTATATACATTTAATATCTGCTTTTGCAGCACCGGCGAAGATCGGGCGGCGGCAAACACCGCCAGATTTCCCCCCTTGGAGTGACCGCCCAGACGCATGGGCGCCGCCCAGGCCGCCGCCACGTCCCGGACATACTGTACCGCCAGCCGCTGGGCGGGAACCGTCTGCTGGAAGCTCATGTTAAAGTCCTCCTTCCAGCCTACCAGGGACATATCCGTACCCCGAAAGGCCAAAAACAGGCTGCCGTCGTCCAGGGCAAAGGTGACCGCCGCGAACTGGGTATCCTGCTCCGGGACAAACTGGTTCCGGTACAGAAACAGCTGATTAAGCCCGAACCGGTTGGTTTTCGCCGCCGCGTGGAGCAGTTCCAAATCCATCTTCGCCCGAACCAAGCTTTCATGATTCTCCATGGCGAAGAATTCCTCCGCCGCCTCTTTCAACGTAATGGGCTTTTCCGGCTGGGCAAGAGCGCGGCCCCCGAAGGGGATGTAAGAAAGCCCGGAAAAAATCAGGGCGTCCACACAGTTGGGCGGGTCCTGGGTAAAGGTCAGATCCCCCCGCCAGATCAAATAGTCAAACACATTGGCCATAGGACAGCCCTCCTTTAATAAGATGCTTATGAATTTGGCTGAGAAACAAAGCGCAGCGCCCGCGCCAAGGCTCCCTTGTGCAAAGGGAGCTGTCACAAATCTTCGATTTGTGACTGAGGGATTGTGCGGTACAATGTACGAATTCGCCCGCACTTTGGCAAGGCGGGAACATTCTGCCGCGTCAATCCCTCCGAGCAGGCTTCGCCTGCCCACCTCCCTTTACACAAGGGAGGCTTTGGTGCGGCGCTTGTTTCTAAACGCTGAAACTTACTTTCTCGACCGTCTGTGTCAGCCGTCAGGCTGGCTGAGGGATTGGGCGGTACAATGTACGAATTCGCCCGCACTCCGGCGAAAAGGGTCACACTCCGCCGCGTCAATCCCCCAGTCACGGCTTCGCCGCAACAGCCCCCTTTACACAAGGGGGCCTTTGGTGGGGATGGGGCTTGCTGGGTTTACGGGATGAATTTATTTTATGATAGCATAACCGCCGGATTTTTTCCAGTATTTTCTTGTGATTTTATAAATTAACCGTTTGCGGCTTCCCCGGGATTCTCACCGGGGGCAGCCCCATTCGCCGGTTGACAAATCCTTTCGAAAACCGTACAATGATTTCATATGATCAAAGGAGGAGTCACCATGGATCTTACCCGGAAGCAGGCCCTGGCCCTGCTGCAAAAATACAACCAGGAATCCTTTCATCTGCTCCACGCTCTGACCGTGGAGGGGGTTATGGCCTGGTTCGCCAGAGAGGCCGGAGAGGACGAACACTTCTGGAGCCTGTGCGGCCTGCTCCACGACGTGGACTTTGAGCGCTACCCGGATCAGCACTGCAAAAAAGCCCCGGAGCTGCTGGCGGAAATCAACGCCCCGGCGGAAATGGTGCACGCCGTCTGCTCCCACGGCTACGGCCTGTGCAGCGATGTGGAGCCTGTTCACCAAATGGAGAAGATCCTCTTCGCCGTGGACGAGCTTACCGGCCTGATCGGCGCCGCCGTTCGGATGCGTCCCAGCAAAAGCGTGATGGATCTGGAGGTGAGCAGCCTGAAAAAGAAGTTCAAGGATAAGAAATTCGCCGCCGGATGCTCCCGGGATGTGATCCTGACAGGAGCGGACCGGCTGGGCTGGACTTTGGATGCACTGATGGAAAAGACCATTCTTGCCATGCGCAGCTGCGAAGCCCAGGTGGCCCAGGAGCTGGCGGCCCTTTGCTGATCCCCTTTCCCATAAAGAACAGCCCCGACGGACGTGTGAGACATCCGTCGGGGCTGTGTTATTTTATATGTATAGATTGGTATAGCCCATCAGGCTGGCGTCCACCACCGCGGCGGTATCCCGGCCTTCCCGCAGGGCCCAGACCACCAGGCTTTGGCCCCGCCGCATATCGCCGCAGACAAATACCTTGGGATCGCCGGTGGCGTAGTTTGTGTCCGCTACGGTGCCCCGGGGCGTCATCTCCACCCCAAAGGCCTCCGCCACATAGCCCTCGCACCCGGTAAACCCGGCGGCAATGAGCGCCAGGTCACACTCTAAGTCGAATTCCTCTCCGGTGGGCGCCATCCTCCGGCGGCCTTCCACCACCTGGCTTTCCAGCCTGGCGACGCGGGCGCCGCAGACCTGCCCGGCTTCGTTTTGGTAAAACGCCTTTACCGTTGCCTGATACATCCGGGGATCGGAGCCAAACACCGCGATGGCCTCTTCCTGGCCGTAGTCGGTTTTCAGCACCCGGGGCCACTGAGGCCAGGGGTTGCCGGGGATCCGGCAGGTGGGCGGACAGGGCATCATTTCCAGCTGGACGATTCGCTCGCAGCCCTGGCGGATGGCGGTGCCCAGGCAGTCGTTGCCGGTGTCGCCGCCGCCGATGACCAGCACCTTCTTTCCCTTGGCGCTGACCGCTTTGCCGTCGGCAAAATCCGAATCCAGCAGGCTTCTGGTGACGCTGGTCAAATAATCCACCGCAAAATAGATTCCCTCCGCCTCCCGTCCGGGAACGGAAATATCCCGGGGCTGCTTAGCCCCGCAGCACAGTACCACCGCGTCATAGCGATCCCTGAGCTCCCGGGCGGACACGTCCCGGCCCACGTCCGCGTTGGTAACAAATTCGATCCCCTCTTCTTCCAGGATCTTCACCCGGCGGTCAATGACCCACTTTTCCAGCTTCATATTGGGGATGCCGTACATGAGCAAGCCCCCTACCCGGTCGCTGCGCTCGTATATGGTCACCTTATGTCCCCGCTTGTTCAGCAGATCCGCTACAGACAGACCGGCCGGGCCGGCGCCCACCACCGCCACGGTTTTCCCGGTGCGGACCGGTGGAGGAACCGGGTGGATGGCGCCGTGTTCATAGCCGTATTCCACCACCGCCCGCTCGTTTTCCTTCACCGTCACCGGCGCGCCGGTGGTCATGCCGCAGGTACAGGCGGCCTCGCACAGAGCGGGACACACCCGGCTGGTAAATTCCGGGTATCGGTTGGTGGCGATCAGCCGCCGCACCGCCAGATCCCACTGGCCCCGATAGACCAGATCGTTCCACTCCGGGATCAGGTTATTCAGGGGACAGCCGCTTGCCATGCCCCCGATCATCATGCCGCTTTGGCAGAAGGGCACGCCGCAGTCCATACACCGGGCGCCCTGGGCCTGCTGCTCGTCGGCATGTAGGGGGATGTGAAATTCATTGAAGTTCTGGATCCGTTCCTCCGGCGGCCGCGTCTGGCTGGTCTGCCGGGTGAACTCCATAAATCCGGTGGGGTTTCCCATTGTCCTACCTCCTTACTGGGCGTTCTTCATGGCGTAGAAGGCCTCGATCTGGGCCTGCTCGCTGTCCTGCCCCTTCTCCTCCATCTGGGCGATGAGACGAAGCATTTTATCATAGTCGTGGGGCAGCACCTTCTTGAATTTGGGAAGGTACGCGCCGAAATTCTCCAGGATCTCCCTGCCTCTGGGGGATCCGGTGGCTTCCACATGCTCCCGAATCAGATCCTTCAGCAAGGAAACGTCATATTTATGCTCCACCGGTTCCAGGTAGACCATATCCTTGTTCACCCGCTGGTAGAAATCCCAGCTTTCGTCCAGCACGTAGGCAATTCCGCCGCTCATGCCCGCGGCAAAGTTCTTGCCGGTCTTTCCCAGCACCACTACGGTGCCGCCGGTCATATACTCGCAGCCATGGTCGCCCACGCCCTCCACCACCGCCACAGCGCCGGAATTGCGGACGCAGAACCGTTCCCCCGCCACGCCGTTGATAAAGGCCTTGCCCCCGGTGGCGCCGTACAGGGCCACGTTGCCGATGAGGATGTTCTCGCCGGGATCATAGGTCACATTTTTCGGCGGATACACCAGGATCTTGCCCCCGGACAGGCCCTTGCCCAGATAGTCGTTGGAGTCGCCGATCAGCTCCAGGGTCAGTCCCTTGGGGATAAACGCCCCGAAGCTTTGACCGCCGCAGCCGGTACAGGTCACATGGAAGGTATCCTCAGGCAGGGTATTGCCGAATTTGGCGGTGATCTCGCTGCCGAAAATGCTGCCGAAGGCCCGGTCGGTATTGCCCACCTCCAGCTCCGCCCGGACAGGCTTCGGCTCGTGCATGTCGAAGCTCTTTTTAAACTTCTTCATCAGCACCTTCATATCCGGGGTTTCTTCCAGGGCAAAGTCATAGGCGTCTTTGGGGTCGTAATGGATGTTGGTATTTTCCACCAGGGGATTATGGAGCAGACGGCTCAGGTCCATTTCCCCGGCCCGGGAACCGGCGGGAGCGGGACGAACCTGCAATAGATCCGTGCGGCCCACCAGTTCCTCCACGGTACGAACGCCCAGCTTGGCCATATACTCCCGCAGCTCCTGGGCCATAAAGACCATAAAATTCATCACATGCTCCGGCTTGCCCCGGAAGTTCTTCCGCAGCTCGGGATTCTGGGTGCAGATGCCCATGGGACAGGTGTCCAGATTGCATACACGCATCATGGTGCAGCCCATGGAAACCAGCGGGCCGGTGCCGAAGCCGAATTCCTCCGCGCCCAGCATGGCGGCGATTGCCACATCCCGTCCGCTCATCAGCTTGCTGTCCGACTCGATCCGAACCCGGGAGCGCAGGCCGTTCATAATCAGGCACTGGTGGGCCTCCGCGATGCCCAGTTCCCAGGGCAGGCCCGCATTGTGAATGGAGGAATTGACGGACGCCGCGCCGGTGCCCCCGTCAAAGCCGGAGATCAGAATCACCTCCGCCCCGGCCTTGGCAACGCCGGCGGCGATGGTGCCTACCCCCGCCTCACTGACCAGCTTCACATTGATAGCCGCGTGCCGGTTGGCGCACTTCAGGTCATAGATCAGCTGGGCCAGATCCTCAATGGAATAGATATCATGGTGGGGCGGCGGGGAAATGAGCCCTACGCCGGTGGTGGAGTTGCGGCACTTGGCAATCCAGGGATAGACCTTGCCGCCGGGGAGCTGGCCGCCCTCGCCGGGCTTGGCGCCCTGGGCCATTTTGATCTGGATCTCCTGAGCGGACACCAGATACTTGCTGGTCACGCCGAACCGGGCGGAGGCCACTTGCTTGACGGCGCTGTTGCGCTCGGTACCGTAGCGCTCCTCCGCCTCGCCCCCTTCGCCGGTGTTGGACTTGCCCCCCAGGCGGTTCATGGCGATGGCCAGGCACTCGTGGGCTTCCTGAGAAAGAGCGCCGTAGCTCATGGCCGCGGTTTTGAACCGCTTGACGATGGACTCCACCGGCTCCACCTCTTCCAGGGGCACGCCGGTTTCCGGATAACAGAACTCCAGCAGGCTGCGCAGGTGCATGTAATCGCCGCCCTCGTTGGCAACGGCGGCGGTATAGGCTTTGAAGGTGTTATAATCCCCGGTTCGCACCGCCTGCTGAAGCAGATGGATGGTCAGCGGGTTATACAGATGCTGTTCCGCCGCCGGGCCGCCGCGGAATTTATGGGCCCCCAGGCTTTGCAGATCCATGTGAATGTCCAGTCCCAGAGGATCAAAGGCCTGCTGGTGCCGCCCTTCCAGATCCCGCTGGATGTCCTCCAGGGTGATGCCCCCTACCCGGCTGACGGTATTGGTAAAATACTGATCCACCACCTTTTCACTGATGCCCACCGCCTCAAAAATCTGGCTGCCCTGGTAAGACTGGATGGTGGAGATGCCCATTTTGGAGGCAATCTTCACAATGCCTGCCAGAACCGCCTTATTATAGTCGTTGACGGCGGCGTAATAGTCCTTTTCCAGCAAGCCGTCCTGAATCAGGCGGCCAATGGTCTGCTGGGCCAGGTAGGGATTGACGGCGCAGGCGCCGTAGCCCAGCAATGTGGCAAAGTCATGGGTCAGCCGGGGCTCGCCGCTTTCCAGAATCAGGGCCATGGCGGTGCGCTTCCGGGTCCGGACCAGGTACTTGGATACGGCGCTCACCGCCAGCAGGCTGGGGATGGCCACATGGTATTCGTCAATCTCCCGGTCAGAAAGGATCAGGATATTCACCCCGTCCCGGTAGGCCCGGTCCACATCCACGAACAGCCGCTCAATGGCCTTTTCCAGACTGGTATTTTTATAGTAGCAGATGGACACGGCGCCCACCCGGAAGCCGGGAACCTTCATGGCCTTGATCTTCAGCAGATCCGTCTGGGTAAGAATCGGGTTGTCAATCTTCAGCACCTTGCAGTTGTCCGCCGCCTCTTCCAGCAGATTGCCCTGGGCCCCTACATAGACGGTGGTGGAGGTGACCACCTTTTCCCGCAGGGCGTCAATGGGCGGGTTGGTGACCTGGGCAAACATCTGCTTGAAGTACTCAAACAGAGGCGGGCGGGTATGGCTCAGCACCGCCAGAGGGGTATCGCTGCCCATGGCCCCCGCCGGCTCGCCTCCGTTTTTTGCCATGGGGAGCATGATGCTGTTCACATCCTCATACCGGTAGCCAAAGGCCTTTTGCAGGCGAACCAGCTCCTCCTTGCTATAGGAGGGCACCTTCTGATTGGGCACCTTCAGATCCGACAGATCCACCAGATTCCGATCCAGCCACTCCCCGTAGGGCTGGCGGCCGGCATACTCCCTTTTCAGCCGGTCGTCGTCTACCAGCTCTCCTTTCACCGTGTCCACCAGCAGCATCTTGCCCGGGCGAAGCCGGTCTTTCCGCAGGATCTTCTCCTGGGGGATATCCAATACGCCTACCTCGCTGGACAGGATCAGCCGGTGGTCATCGGTGATGTAATACCGGCTGGGCCGCAGGCCGTTCCGATCCAGCACCGCCCCCATCACGTCCCCGTCGCTGAACAAAATGGACGCCGGGCCGTCCCAGGGCTCCAGCATGGTGGCGTAGTATTGGTGAAAGTCCCGCTTCTTGGGATCCATGCTTTTGTTGTTGCTCCAGGGTTCCGGAATGGTCACCATCACCGCCAGGGGCAGATCCATCCCGTTCATCACCAGAAATTCCAGGGTGTTGTCCAGCATGGCGGAGTCCGAGCCTCCCTGGTTCACAATGGGCAGCACCTTGGTCATATCCTCTTTTAAATATCTGCTGGAAATGGTCTCCTCCCGGGCCAGCATCGTATCCACGTTCCCCTGAATGGTGTTGATCTCCCCATTGTGGAGAATGAACCGGTTGGGATGGGCCCGGCTCCAGCTGGGGGAGGTGTTGGTGGAGAAGCGGCTGTGTACCATGCCGATGGCGGATTCGTAATCCCTATCCTGAAGATCCGGATAGAACCGGCGCAGCTGCTTTACCAGAAACATACCTTTATATACAATGGTACGGCTGGACAGGCTGCACACATAGCTCTCCTGGTTGGATTGCTCAAATACCCGGCGGGCCACATACAGCCTGCGGTCAAAGTCAATGCCCTTGTTCATCCGGGGCGGCTTTCCCACAAAGCCCTGCCAGATGCTGGGCATGCAGTCCCGGGCCTTCTGCCCCAAAACCTCCGGGCAGGTTGGCACCTGCCGCCACCCCAGAAAGGGCAGACCCTCCTTTTTGCAGATGATCTCAAAGAGCTTTTTCGCCTGGTTCCGGCGCGGCTCCTCCCGGGGGAAGAAGAACATACCGATCCCGTATTCCCGCTCCATTCCCAGGGCAATGCCGGCTTCCGCGGCGGCCTTGGCAAAGAATTTATGACTCACCTGAAGCAGAATGCCCACGCCGTCGCCTGTTTTGCCTTCCGCGTCCTTACCGGCCCGGTGCTCCAAATGCTCCACGATTTGCAGCGCGTCATCCAGCGTCTGATGGCTTTTCCGGCCCTTCATATCCACAACCGCGCCGATGCCGCAGTTATCGTGCTCAAACCGGGCATCATACAGCCCGGCGAATCCTTCCCGCTGGGTAAAATCCTCCATATCTTCTTCTCCTTTCGGTTTCCGGGATAAGAAAAAGGCGTTCCCGCATTTGGACACACCGGTCCGAAATGGGAACGCCTTTGTTCTCAGTGAAACTATATCATAAGTTGACGCACTTTACAAGACTAAAGAAACCGCTTTTTTCGCAGCCCTCTTTGTTCCAATTGCCCAATTGGTTTCCGCTCCCGCCTGCAGCACAGCAGATAAGCCGCCAGGCATACGGGCAGCGCGGCGATCACATCCACGAAGGAGTGCTGCTTGAGAAATACCGTGGCAATGCTGGTAAACAGGGCCACCACCCCAAAGAGGGCGATCCATCCGGGCTTGCGCAGACGCTTCGTATCCAGCACCGCCAGGAAAGCGGCGATGGAGCCGATCACATGCTCCGACGGGCACACGTTGGTATTGGTATCCATGCGATACAACAGCCTGACTATATCCGTAAAAATGTTATCTCTCGGAAACTCTGTGGGCCGCAGATTCTGGCAGGTGGGAAACAGCAGAAAGGTCAATGTGGAGATGGAAAAGGCGGTGATCAGAAACCGGGAATACCGCTGAAACGCCTGCTTATCGAAAAAGTAGGTATACAGATGCATGCCCGCGATAAACACATACCAAAGCCCGTAAGGGATCACAAACCACTCCAAAAAGGGGATCACGTCGTCCAAAGCGCAATGCACCTCATAATACCGCTCCGGAATGATAAATCGCTCGATCAGCACATAGCGCAGTCCCAGCAGCGGCCAGAACAGAAAAAACCAGCTATCACGGGTTTTTTCCCGGCCTTCCTGGGCCAGCCGGAGATCCTGGCTGTCGGCCGCGGATAATGAAAAATCCATTTTCACCACAATCCTTCAGATTCCTGTATATTTGTCCGGGCCCTTCCCTCCGGAAGCAGCCATGAAAGCCCGGTCATTCCTGTCCATTATTATGGCCATTATAACCTGTCAAAGTAAACGGAAAGCAAACACAGTATTTCCGATTTGTAAACTTTCCGGCCGGCAGCAAACTCTTTACTTCCGGGTTTTAATCTGTTCCTCCAGCTTGGTATACATCTCCTTCAAATGCTCCGCCAGAGGCTGCTCAGAGCGGAAGGGGGCGAAGAAGTGATACCGCCGGGAGGCTTTTTCCTGGAACGCGCGGATATGATCCTTGATGCTTTCGTATTTCACCACAACCGCGTTTTCCTCGGCAAACCGCTTCAGCTTTACCACCAGCTGGGCAGAGTTGACCACGTCCACCAGAAATACCCCAAAGAACATGCCGATGAAAAAGGAAAACGCCAGATTGTTGGCCAGCCAGTTCAAGGCGTCCAGAATATAGGGATGGATCAAAAAGTAGTAAATCGCCCCCAGGATGGCCCAGAACAGGGAAAACAGCGGGCAGATGATCCCCTGAATATTTCCCCACATGTTGGAATAATCCCACAGCCGCATCTTCAGAAACTTCAGGCAGAACACACCGGCCACATACTCAATGGCGGTCATGCAAACCGCCATGGCCGCAAACAGCACCGCCTTGTTCCAGAACGGGTCCTGGATAAGATTAAACTGTTCCAGGCTCGCCAGCAGATACAGCACGCAAAGACCAACGCCGTAGATCGGCAGATAGGGCCCCGTACAAAAGCCCGGGTTGACCCATTTTTGACCGGGCTGCGTCAGATTCCGAAACAGCAGCTCCAGCACCCATCCCAGCACCGAGCCGATAAAGAACAAATAAGCCAGAGTCAGCAGAATACTCATACATCCTTCTCCTTTTTCTCTCTTTTTCTTTTGAGGAACAATTCAGCTTCCTGCCGGGGAAGCCTCTGGAAGAAAGCAGCGGATCATATTCTCCGCCTTTCGGTTGAATTCCTCCATGGAACAGACGATCTTTCCCGTCAGCCAGTCCTGATACAGCTTGGTCAGGCCTCCGGCGCAAAATCGAAGCTTCAGTTCGCAATCCTCATTCTGGCCGTATCCTTTCAGCAGATAGTCCTGGAGCACACTGCACAGCTGGCTTTCCATCATGGCATGGTTCCTGGAGATCATCACCTTGCAAAAGGCCATGTTTTCCTCAATCTGCTTCTGGATCTGGCCCAGCAGAAGTCCCGGCGCCGCCTCCCGGGGATTTTCCATATTGGCCATTCCCTCCCGGATGCGGGCGAACATCTGCTCCACCATCCGATTGATTAAATCGGGAATGTCCCGGTAGTGGGCGTAGAAGGTTCCCCGGTTGATCTGCGCCCGGTTCACCACGTCGGTGACGGTGATCTTCTCCAGAGGCTTTTGCTGCAGCAGTTCCGTCAGGGCGGTATTGATCAGCCTTCGGGAGCGGATGGCGCTCCGATATTCCGCTTTTGCCATAATGATCCCTCCGATTCATATGATTTGGATTCCCTGTACCGGATAGGAAAATTATACTCCATTTCTCAGCAAAAGTCAACACCCGTTCAATTTTGTACATTTTTATTTTTTCCGTCCCCCGGGCTTTGGGGGGAATTTCTTGTTCCTCAGCCGGGATGGTAAAGATTTAGTAAAGAGGACAAACCCCTTCCGTTTGTTAACATTTTATTTACACCATATTCACTATAATGATAGAGATGAATTTGTAAAATTAGGCTGAAAAATAAGGATAGCGAGGCATATCATGAAAACATATCGCGCCGGTATCGACATCGGCTCCACAACAGTAAAACTGGTCATTCTGGACGAGAACAGCCAGATCCTCTACGGGCAGTACCGCCGTCACTGCGCCCATACCCAGCAGACGCTGAAAGAACTCCTGATCGAAGCCCGGGAGCAGTTGGGGACCTGCCTTTTACAAATAAAGATCACCGGTTCCGGCTCCATCAACCTGGGCAAGGCCATGGACATTGGCTTCGTGCAGGAGGTGGTGGCCGTGGCCTCCGCTCTGCAGTTTGTGGCTCCCCAAACCGACGTGGCCATTGAGCTGGGCGGCGAGGACGCCAAGATCATTTACTTCAAAGGCGGCCTGGAAGAGCGGATGAACGGCGTCTGCGCCGGCGGCACCGGCTCCTTCATTGACCAGATGGCCTCCTTGCTGCAAACCGACGCGTCGGGGCTGAATGAAGAAGCGGCCCACTACAAGGAGATTTACCCCATTGCCGCCCGGTGCGGCGTGTTTGCCAAGACGGATATTCAGCCCCTGATTAACGAAGGAGCCACCAAGGCGGATCTGGCCGCCTCCATTTTCCAGGCGGTGGTGAATCAGACCATTTCCGGCCTGGCCTGCGGCAAGCCCATCCGGGGCTGTGTGGCCTTTCTGGGCGGTCCCCTTCACTTCCTGCCGGAATTAAAAAAGGCCTTTATCCGCACCTTGAACCTGACCCCGGAGACCACGGTGGATCCGGAGAATTCCCATCTGTTTGCCGCCATGGGCGCGGCATTGGAATCCGGCGACGCTTCTCCCACCTCCATGGACAGCCTCATTGACCGCCTGGAGCGGGGCGTGGAAATGGCTTTCGAGCTGAAGCGGCTGGAGCCCCTCTTTGCCGACAGGCAGGAGCACGCGGACTTCTGCGCCCGCCACGCCAAAGCTGTGGTAAAGCGGGAGAGCCTGGCGGATTATGCCGGAGACTGCTTCCTGGGCATTGACGCCGGTTCCACCACCACCAAGGTGGCCCTGATCGGCAGCGAAGGGCAGCTTCTGTTTTCCTACTACGCCAACAACCAGGGCAATCCCATCCGCACCGCCATGGAGGCCATGGGACGGCTGAAGGAGGAGCTCCCCCCCTCCGCCAGGATCGTCCGCTCCTGCTCCACCGGCTACGGGGAGGCATTGCTGAAGTCCGCCTTCTGCCTGGACGAGGGGGAGGTGGAGACCATCGCCCACTGCACCGCCGCCGCCTTCTTTGATCCGGAGGTGGAATGTGTTCTGGACATCGGCGGTCAGGACATGAAGTGCATCAAGCTGAAAAAGGGCAGCGTGGATACCATTTTGCTGAACGAAGCCTGCTCCTCCGGCTGCGGCTCCTTCATTGAAAACTTCGCCAACTCTCTGGGGTACTCCGCGGAGAGCTTCGCCAAGGAGGCCCTGTTCGCCAAAAACCCCATCGATCTGGGCACCCGGTGTACCGTATTTATGAATTCCAACGTAAAGCAGGCCCAGAAGGAGGGGGCTACCGTTCAGGACATTTCCGCGGGCCTTGCCTACTCCGTGATTAAAAACGCCCTGTACAAGGTCATCAAGCTGGCGGATCCTTCGGATCTGGGCAAGCACATTGTGGTTCAGGGCGGCACCTTCTACAACCAGGCGGTGCTCCGGGCCTTTGAAAAAATTGCCGGTGTAGAGGCCACCTGTCCCAACATCTCCGGCATTATGGGCGCTTTCGGCGCGGCACTCATTGCCCGGGAGCGGTATCACGGCCAGCAGAGCACCACATTGCCCCTTGCGGACATTCTGGATCTGACCTACACCACCTCCACCACCCGCTGCGGCGGCTGCTCCAACCGGTGCATGCTCACCATCAACAAGTTCCCCGGCGGCCGCCGTCATGTCACCGGCAACCGGTGCGAAAAGGGTCTTGGGGGCAGCGGCGAGGGGCGGAAGGGCCCCAACCTGATGGCCTATAAGCTCCGGCGGATCTTTGACTATCCCCCGGTGGAGCATCCCACCCGTGGAACCATCGGCATTCCCCGGGTGCTGAATATGTATGAAAACTATCCCTTCTGGGCTACCTTCTTCGGGAAGCTGGGCTTCAAAGTGGTTCTCTCCCCCAAGTCCACCCGGAAGATCTATGAGCTGGGCATGGAGTCCATCCCCTCGGAATCCGAGTGCTACCCTGCCAAGCTGGCCCACGGCCATGTCCAGTGGCTGATTAACCAGGGCGTCACCACCATCTTCCACCCCTGTGTGTTCTACGAGCACCAGGAGACCCCCGACGCCCAAAACCACTACAACTGCCCCATTGTGGTCTCCTACCCGGAGAACCTGAAAAACAACGTGGAAGCGGTGGCCGACGGAAGCGTGCGCTACATCCGGCCCTTTATCGCCTTTACCAGTGAGAAAATCGCCGCCGACCGGCTGGTGCGGCTGTGCAAAGAGGAATGGGGCATCGGCGCCAAGGAAGTCCGGGCCGCTGTCGCCGCCGCCTGGAAAGAGCAGCATCAGGCCAAGGAGGATATCCGCTCTGAGGGCAGAAAGACCCTGCAGTGGATGGAAGAAAACCACGCCCGGGGCATTGTCCTGGCGGGCCGTCCCTATCACATCGACCCGGAGATCAACCACGGCATCCCGGAAATGATCGCCTCCTATGATCTGGCGGTGCTCACCGAGGACAGCCTGCCCATCGACTTCACTCCGGAGCGTCCTCTTCGGGCCAACGACCAGTGGGTCTACCACTCCCGGCTGTACAGCGCCGCGGAATTCGTCCGCAGCCGGGAGGATCTGGAGCTGATCCAGCTGAATTCCTTCGGCTGCGGTCTGGACGCGGTGACCACCGACCAGGTCTGTGAGATTCTGGAGGGCAGCAACAAGCTGTACACCGTGCTGAAGATCGACGAGGTGAACAACCTGGGCGCGGCGCGGATCCGGATCCGTTCCCTGCTTGCCGCCATGAATCAGCGGATGGACCGGGGCATTCACCCGGATCCCAAGCCGGCGGCCTATCACCGCAGCGAATTTACCAAGGAAATGTTTGACGCGGGCTATACCATTCTGGCCCCCCAGATGAGCCCCATTCACTTTGATCTGCTGGAGCCCATCTTTGCCAAGTACGGCTATCACATGGAGCTATTGCGCAACGACAACCGCAACGCCATCGACACCGGCCTGAAATTCGTCAACAACGATGCCTGCTTCCCCTCCATCACCGTGGTGGGCCAGATCATGGACGCGGTGCTCTCCGGAAAGTATGACACCAACAAATTGGCCGTCATCATGACCCAGACCGGCGGCTGCTGCCGGGCCAGCAACTATGTGGGCTTCATCCGCCGGGCGCTGGACAAGGTGGGCTTGAGCCACATTCCCGTAATCTCCCTGAATACCAACGGCATGGAGACCAATGAGGGCTTCAAGCTCTCCCCTGCCATGCTGGCCTGCGCCGCCAGGGCCATTGTCTACGGGGATCTGTTCATGCGCTGCCTGTACCGGGTACGGCCTTACGAGCTGGAAAAGGGCTCGGCCAACGCCCTGCATCAGAAATGGCTTGCAATCGCCATCGATTCTCTGATCAACGACAAGAGCAAGTGGAGCTATTCTTCTGTATGCAAAGGCATCGTTCACGCCTTCGATACCCTGCCCATTGACGAGACTCTGCGTAAGCCCCGGGTCGGTGTGGTGGGCGAGATCCTGGTCAAGTACATGCCCCTGGCCAACAACCATCTGGTGGATCTGCTGGAAGCGGAAGGGGCCGAGGCGGTTGTTCCGGATCTGATGGACTTCATGAACTACTGTGTCTATAACGGGGATTACAAGCACGAATTCCTGGGGGCCAAATGGATCTCCGCCGCCACCGCGAAGGTCGGCGTGGACGCCATCCGGGCCATTCGCAAGCCCGCTCTGGACGCTTTGGAAAAATCCAGACGGTTCGAGCCGCCCATGCCCATTGAGAAGGTGGCGGAGCTGGCAAAGCCCTTCCTGTCCCTGGGCAACCAGTACGGGGAAGGCTGGTTCCTCACCGGGGAAATGGTGGAGCTGATCCTAAGCGGCACCCCCAACATTGTGTGCATCCAGCCCTTCGCCTGCCTTCCCAACCATGTGGTGGGAAAAGGCGTAATCAAGGCCCTTCGCAATGCCTATCCCCAGTCCAACGTGGTAGCGGTGGACTATGACCCCGGCGCCAGCGAGGTCAACCAGCTCAACCGCATCAAGCTGATGCTCTCCACCGCAAAAAAACGGCTGGCGGAAGCGGAAGATGTAAAGCAAGAACCCAAAATCGAAGTAACCGCATAAACACTTCAGGCGCCTGCGTTTCCGCAGGCGCCTGTCATATTACACAGACGGAATCCGTCCGCCCATGGGATCCGCCCCATCACTTGCGGTTATTCCGTTCTTCTCAATCGTTCCACGATGCTGTATTTTGAGCTTTGGGCGTACATGACAGTGGGAATCAAATACCCCAGCAAAGCAAAGACCGGAATGATTATCAGCACAGGCAGGATTGTAAATTTGGCGCTGAAGAACCAGAACATATTCTCCAAGAGATTTCCAATCAATGGATTCGCAGCAGCGCAGAGACCCAGCGCAATCGCTGAGGAGCCAAGGGTATACAGCAGCCCTTCCAACACCAGCATCCTTTTCAGCTGCCTGTTCGTCATACCCACAGCTTGCAGCACCGCGAATTCCCGCCGGCGGGACAGAATGCCCGTCAGAATGGCGTTGAAGAAATTCAGCACGCCCACCAGACCCACAATAAAGCTCAGGACCCCGCCCAGCAGCAGGAACATGGATTGGAAGCCCTCGAACTCCGCTGCGTAACTGGCTCGGCTCTCGTAGTCGTACTGGGGATTCTGATTCTGGGTGTAGTCCGCCAGGAACGATTCCATGGCCTGGTTTTCGGCCTCGCCCTGTGTGTCGAAGGCGTAGAGCATCACGCAATCCGTACCGGTGTCCCGGATGAAGGTCTGGTCATTCAGAACAAACGTGTCGTCGCCGTAGTAGCGGTAGCTCAATGACTTGGGTACATGCACCAGCGCCGCGACCTCATAGGCTGCATCCCGGTATTTTACCGCTCGGGAACGGTAAGGCCGATCCTCCGGGATGCCGTTTTCGTAGATTTCTCCTGTGTCCGGGTCATAATACTGGAATTCCTCCACATACCGCAGCGTTATGTTGTCGCCCACTTTGGCCCAGTGGGAATCCCATTCCGTATTGCCGTATTCGTCTACGTAATAGACGGCGGCGATGTAATTCCCGCCCGGCTCCCGGAGCTTGGACAGGTCGCCGTCCAGAACCGTCAGCCTGTCCAGGGCGTAGGATTCCATACCATAGAGCTGGGCCGTATCCGCCAGCAGGCCGGCTTCATTTTTCTCCGCCTGCCCCACCATCCGCTCCAGGTTTTCCCCATCCGTCCACTGCCCATAGTGGGCCCGGTACCAGCTTTCTGTAACGAACTCCTGAACCGGCGTCGTTTTGCCATAGACCCGGCCGCCGGACCGGATGCCGCCCTGGGCCGTCACGGCGCTGATGGCCTCCTCCGGCAGAGCTTTGCCGGCATACCATAAGCTGCTCGTCTGGAAATATCCGGCGTCCCCCAGAATGAAATCCGACACCATATGTCTGGAGAGATACTTTTCCATGCTGAAGCCGCTGGTGAAGGTGACCGTCAGGTTCAGCAGCACCACCGCCAGGGAGAGGGACAGCACGGTTACCACCGTTTTGCCGGGGCTGCGGCCCAAATTGGCCCTTGCCATGGCAAGCAGGGACACGCTTCCGGATTTCTTCACCTTCTTCTTTGTGGTTGCGCCCTCGGTGTACCGCACAGCCTCGATGGGGCTGACCCTGGCCGCCAGACGCCCCGGCCGGGCGCAGGACAGCAGCACCGTCAGCAGGGAAAACAGGGCGGAAATCAGGAAGATAACCGGGTTGACGGATACCATGCTATGGATGTCGTTCAGCTGGGAAATGACAATGGGCGTCAGTTGGGAGCCGATCCACCACCCCATGAGCAGGCCCAGAGGGATGCCCGCCAGACTCAGAATCAGCGCCTGCTGACGGATAATCCTCCTGATCTGCCGCCCTGTGGTGCCGATGGTTTTCAGCAGGCCGTAGAAGCGAATGTCATTGGTGACGGAGATGTGGAACACATTGTAAATGATAAGGTAGCCGGTAAAGACAATAAGCAGCAAAACGGCGGCAATGCCCAGCAGGGAGCCCGCATCCAGACTGCCTGCCAGCTGGGAACCGGTGTAGCCCCAGTTGACGCCGGTGGAAATGTAGTTGTCTCCGGCGGAGCGGCTCTGGGATTGATAGCCGTGGTTCGCGAGCACCTGATCCATGTCATGCTGGATGTGCAGGGAGCTTGAGAACATCACATCCAGACTCCACCTGCCGGTCATGCCGTCGTTGCTGTTTTCCGGGTCCACGCCCACCTGGTTCAGGATAGCGTCCACCCGGCTCTCGGGGATGAGAATGTGGTTGGCCACAATGGCCTGGTCATATTCCCACCAGCCGCAAAGGGTGAAGGTCTGGGTGGTTTCATGGTTGTCCACATCAATGGTGACAGTGAATCGGGCTCCAATCTCCGGCTCCACCCCCAGCAGCTCCAGTACCCGCAGATCTGTGGCAGCCTCATCGGTGCCCTCAGCGGGCAGACGGCCTTCCGCCGGGTCACAGTATATCCAGTGAGCCTGGTTGGCGTCGGAATAGCCGATCTCCACATGGGATTTTTGGAAGGGGGCCTGGGTCGCCATTCCCACAAAGCGGCGCAGGCCCCATTCCTCAATCAGCGGATCCTGGCGCAGCTCCTCAAATTGAGCCCGCGTCATATATTTGAAGGTGCCGTGACTCCATCCGCCGCTTTTACGGAAGTTGTTCTGCTGGTAGCCCTCGTTCATGGACATGGCAATGGTGAACAGGGAGGTGAACAGCACCGTGGTCAAGGCAATGGCCGCTATGGCGATGATATTCCGGGCCTTGGCATTTTTCATGGATTTCCACCCCAGCCGCCGGACGCACCTGCCGTTGGATACTCGGATCATACGTCTCACCCCCTGTTGACGATGCGGCCATCCTCAATGCGGATGATTCTGTCCGCCATCTGGGCAATCTCCTCGTTGTGGGTAATCATGACGATGGTCTGGGAGAATTTGTGGCTGGTAATTATCAAAAGGCCCATTACGTCCTGGCTGGTTTTGGAATCCAGATTGCCCGTGGGTTCATCCGCCAGAATGATCGCGGGAGCCGCCGCCAACGCCCTGGCAATGGCCACCCGCTGCTGCTGGCCGCCGGAGAGCTGGCTGGGCAGCGCGGTCAGCCGTTCCTCCAAGCCGAGGGTCTGAAGGATTTCCGTAATAAATCCCCTGTTGATCTTCCCGCCGTCCAGTTCAATGGGAAGGACGATGTTTTCGTAAACATTGAGTACCGGCACAAGATTGTAGGACTGGAACACAAAGCCGATTTTCCGCCGCCGGAAAATGGTAAGGGCCTCCTCCTTCAGAGAAAAAATATCCTGTCCATCCACCACGACGCTGCCGCTGGTGGGCCGGTCCAGACCGCCCAGCATGTGCAACAGCGTGGATTTGCCGGAGCCGGATGTGCCCACAACGGCAACAAATTCTCCTTTTTCCACCTCCAGGCACACGCCGTCCAAGGCCCGAACCGCAGTCTCACCTGATCCATAATATTTTTTCAGATCCTTCGCCTGTAAAATCTCCATTTGCCTTACCTCCAAGAAAAAAATCTGCATGTACGCCAGGAACGCTTCCTTTGATACATACAGATCCTATCACATAATTCTTTCCACAATCTTTCCTGGGGAATCGGAATTCTAACACTTTGGTAAGATTTCCGCTGCCTTTGGCAGAAATACAGAAAAGGTGCTGCCCTCCCCGGGTCTGGACGTAACCTTGATATAGCCCCCCTGCTCCGACAGGATCTGCCGGGCCAGGTACAGGCCGATGCCCACGCCCTGCTCGTCTTTTACACTGTCCGACCGATAAAACCGGGAGAAAATCTTTGCCTGCTCCCCTTCTGAAATACCCATGCCGGTGTCCGCGATGTCGATCCGGACAAACAGCTCATAGCCGGTGACGGAAAGGGTGACGGCTCCCTGGGCGGTATATTTTACGGCGTTGTCAACCATGTTTGCCAGGGCTTCCGCTGTCCATTTGGGGTCGCAGATGACCGTAAGCGCTGTGGCCTTCAAATTCAGCCCCAGCCCCTTTTGCCGGGCCCGGGGGCTGTATTGGGCGGCTACCCCTTCCAGGATGGGCTGCAAGGGGGCAGGCCGCGGGTTCAGGGTCACAATGCCGTTTTCCAGCCGGGACAGCTTTACAAGAGAATCGATGAGAAACCGGAGCTTTTCCGATTGTGCGTGGATCTGTTCCACATTCGTCTTGGCGCCGGCGGGAAGCTTCTCTTCCAATAAAATCTCGCTGTACAGCAGCAAATTGGCAATGGGGGTTTTGGTCTGATGGGAAATGTCCCCGATCAGCGCCTTGATCCGCTCCTTCTCCCGGGCAGTGTTCCGGGCGGAAACCGCGGAGGCCGCCAGATAATGGGCGAATCTGGTTTCCAGCGCCGACAGGCGGCTTTCGTCAAAGGTCTTTTCGGAGAAGCTGCCGTCCATGGCAAGATCCAGCATCTTCTCTATGGTGTCCATTGTTTTTTTGACCCGCCACTGATTCCAGCAAATCAGGCCAGCCGCCGCCCCGAAGCAGACGGCGGCAAAGATCACGCTCCAGTTATTCATCTGTTATCACCCAGCTGTATCCAATGCCATATACGGTTTTGATGGCCTCCTGGGCCCCCAGCTTGTCCCGCAGCCGTTTCACCGCCACGGAAAGGGCGTTTTCGTCTACATACTCCGCCCCATCGGTCCAAACCCGGTCCATCAGCGTTTCCCTGCTCACCACCGTGCCCCGGTTCTCCACCAGAACCCGCAGCAGCTTCTGCTCTGTTTTGCTCAGCTCCACCGCTTTGCCCTTTGCCAGAAAGCGCATATTGGCAAAGTCGAAGGTGAAGCTCTGAAGGCAAACGGCCTTCTCTCTGTCCCGGATCCCATGCTTTCGCAGCTGGGTGTTCACTCTGGCCCGGAGAACCGCCAGGGAAAAGGGCTTGGTGATATAATCGTCCGCTCCCCTTTCCAGCCCATCTACCATATCCACGTCTGTATCGTTGGCTGTGAGCAGAATCACCGGGGTCTGGGGCGTTTCCTCCTTGATCTGACGAAGAAGCGCCAGGCCGCTGCCGTCAGGGAGGTTGACATCCAGCAAAACCAGGCTCATCGCCCCGCATAGCAGCTGGGATCCGGCGGACTTGAGATCGCCGCAGGAAATCACCTTCCTGCCCTCCCCTTTCAAAGCCTTGCACAGGCCCTGGTTCAACGCTTTGTCATCTTCTACGATCAGTATCGTTTCCATCTATTCCTCCATGATCCCGATTATACGGTGCAATTGGCCTTTCAGAAGGCGCCGCCGCGAAATCAAGGATCGTGACTGCGGTATGTTCGGGAGGTTACCAAAGCTGGTTTTCTCCCAATTCAAGAAGGATGTCTGTATTTTCAAAATCTTTTTTATGCTGTTTGCTTTTTGAGGAAAGGAACATTATCATGGTGATGAGATTCAGATCATCGCTGCGAAAGGGCTTTTCCTTTGTGCCGCCTACAAGACAAGCCCCCGGCACAGCTTCCCAGCCGCATCTGGCATAAAACGGGACTCTTTCTTTCCCGCAGGTAAAGATACTGACGTCCGGCTGCTGGGAAAGGATAAACTCCTTGGCCTTTTGAATGGTCTGCGTGGCCAATCCCCGCTTCTGATACCGGGGATGGGTCACAACCTCACTCAATCCATAAGCCAAATACACATCTGCCTTGTGACAGAACGCGCATTTTCGAACCCCCACGTGACAAATCGCCTGATCCTTTTCGATCAAAACAAAGGATGTAACGTAGGTATTCGGCGCCGATGGAAAAACCCCGTCCGGGGCATTTTCAGGCCACGCGGTTTTCTCTAAGGCAATGATTTTATCAGCGATGCCGCCATCGTCATTCTTTTGCGGATATTGGATAAGCTCCATAGTCTTTTTCCTCTGCTTTTCCTTTGCTTATGCCCCAGGCCCGGGGAGACGGCAGGCAGCTCGTTTTTCCTGCGCGCCTGAATCCATAGCCCGTCCTCCTAAGTCCGCTTTCATCTTACCCAATCCGCATAAATTTGTCAATAAAAATGCGGTTCCCTCTTTTTGGGGAGGGAACCGCTTGCTTTATCCTTTATGGGAGCCGGTGACGGAATACTCCACCCACTCGGCAATGTTGGTTGCGTGGTCGCCGATCCGCTCAAAGTACTTGGCGATCATCAGAAGATCCAGGGCGAACTCCCCTTCCTCGGGGTTGGCGGCAATGATCTGGATCAGGCCGCTCTTTACCCGGGTGAAGTAGTTGTCCACGATATCGTCGTGCATCTGCACCGCCTTGGCCAGATATACGTCCTGCTTTACGTAGGCGTCCACACTGTCGGTGACCATGGCAATGGTCTCCTTGGCCATTTCCCGGATCTTGGGGTACTCCTCATGGGGCCGGGCGGTCATATGGGGAATAATTTCCACAATATCCTCCGCCTGGTCGCCGATGCGCTCCATATCCGTAATCATTTTCAGCGCGGCGGAAATGGCCCGCAGATCCCGGGCCACCGGCTGCTGGCGCAGCAGCAGCTTCATGCAAATGGTCTCGATGGTTCGCTCTTTCTCGTCGATCTCCCCGCCCACCTGGCTGACCTTCTGGGCAAGCTCCTGGTTCCACTCCGTCAGGGCGTCGGAGGCCATGGAAATGATCTGCTCGCAAAGAGAGCCCATTTCCGTCAATTCCCGATTCAGCAGCGACAGCTGCTCTTGAAACAAATCTCTCATTAGCCAAACCTTCCTGTAATGTAGTCTTCCGTCCGCTTATCCACGGGCTGGGAGAACATATCCTCTGTCCCCCCGAATTCCACCAGCTCTCCCAGCAGGAAGAAGGCGGTGTAGTCAGAGATTCGCAGAGCCTGCTGCATGTTATGGGTGACGATGACGATGGTATAGTCCTGCTTCAGCTGGCTGGCCAGTTCTTCGATTTTCAATGTAGAAATGGGATCCAGCGCGGAAGTGGGCTCGTCCATCAAAAGAACCTTGGGCTCCACCGCCAGGGCCCGGGCGATGCACAGCCGCTGCTGCTGACCGCCGGACAGGCCCAGGGCGTTTTTCTTCAGCCGGTCCTTCACCTCGTCCCAGATGGCGGCTCCCCGCAGGGATTTTTCCACAATCTCATCCAGCTCTGCCTTCCCCCGGATCCCGTGGGTTCTGGGGCCGTAGGCCACGTTGTCATAGATGCTCATGGGGAAGGGATTGGGCTTCTGGAACACCATGCCCACCTCCTTGCGCAGGTTGTTCACCTCCGCCTGGAAGATGTCCTCCCCGTTGTAGCACACCTGTCCCGTGATCTTCACCCCGGGGATCAGGTCGTTCATTCGGTTCAGGGTCTTTAAAAAGGTGGATTTGCCGCAGCCGGAGGGACCGATCAGGGCGGTGATCCGATTGGCTGGGATTTCCATAGTGATATTTTTCAGCGCCTGGCTGTCCCCGTACCACAGGCACAGATCCTTCGCGGTAATGATGTTAGACAATGTTATTCTTCCTCCCAAAATACTTGGTGACCAAAGACGCGGACATGTTGATCGCCAGAGCCAGAACCATCAAAATGGCGGCAATGGCAAAGGCAACGCCAAATTCTCCCTGCTCCTTCGCGTAGACGTACAAGGCCACGGTAAGGGTGGCGCCGGAGCCGCCCAGGCCCTCAAAGAAGCCGTTGATATTATGGGCAAAGCCGGCGGTGAACAGCAGCGCGGCAGACTCTCCCAGAATCCTACCCACAGACAGGATGCAGCCGGTGATCACGCCGTCTAAGCAGTTGGGCAGCACCACCGTGCGGATGACTCGCCACTTCCCCGCGCCTAAGCCGAAGGCTCCCTCCCGATAGGACTGGGGCACGGTTTTTAAGCTTTCCTGGGTGTTGCGCATAATGGTGGGCAGATTCATGATGACCAGCGTCAACGCGCCGGAGAGCAGGGATGTGCCGAAGTTGTTGGCAAACATCAGCATACCCACCAGACCGTAGATGATGGAGGGAATGCCGGAAAGGGTCTCCGCCGCGTACTCAATGATGGAAACCACTTTTTTGTTGGAGGCGTACTCCGTCAGGTAAATGGCGGCTCCAACACCCAGAGGCAGCACAATCGCCAAGGTAGCGATGATGATGTATATGGTATTCAGAATATCCGGCAGAATTCCGATTCGATCCGCCAGATAGCTGGGCTTTGTACTAAGTAATTCCCAGGTGATGTTGGGAATGCCCTTGAAAAGAACATAGAGCACCAGGAACAAGGTCAGCCCGGCGGTCAGTCCTGTAGCAAGATACATGCCGAACCGTACCAGATGATGGTAGATCCGTCTTTTTGTAGAGATCAAGATTTCTTCTCTCCTTTCAGGAAGAAGTTCAGGGCGGCGTTAATCAGCATGATAAACAGGAACAGCACCAGGGCAATGGAAAACAGCGCCTGCTTCTGCAATCCGCTGCTGTAGGACATTTCGCTGGCCACAGCGGTGGTCAGGAAACGGACGCTCTGGAACAGAGAGTCGGGCATATTGGGGGCGTTGCCTGCCACCATCATCACCGCCATGGCCTCGCCGATGGCACGGCCTACGCCCATGACCACCGCGGCGGCAATGCCGCTTTTGGCGGCGGGAACCGACACCCGGAAGTAGGTCTCCTCCGGGGTTGCCCCCAGGGCCAGGGACGCGTCCTCATACTCCTTGGGCACCGCCTCCAGAGCGGTGATGGACATTTTGATAATGGAAGGCAGGATCATCACCGCCAGAACGATGATGGCAGAGAGCAGACTGGCGCCGTCGGGGATGTTAAACAGCTTCCGCACCCCGGGTACCAGCACCATCATGCCAACCAGACCGTAAACCACGGAAGGAATGCCCGCCAGCAGAGAAACCGCCTGCTCTATAACCTGCTTCACCCTTTTGGGGGCGATTTTAGCCAGGTATACCGCGGTGAGAAAGCCTACAGGCACGCCGATGAGAATCGCTCCCCCAGTGCCGTAAACGCTGGTGAGAATAAAGGGCAGGATCCCGTATTTGGGCTCCGCCGCGGTGGATGCCCACTCGGTACCGAATAAAAACTCGATCAGGCCGATCTCCCGGATAGCCGGGATACCGGAGACAATCAGATAAATGGAGATCAAGAGCACGCATCCCACGGTGATCAGGCCCAGGATCAGGAAAACACCGTGGACAAAATTTTCAAACAGGTTGTTCTTTGTTTTCATGGAATCGACCTTTCCGGTGGACACATTTAAATTGCCTGGGATAAAACACCGACACCGGACGGAATCCTTTCCGTCCCGCGTTTTCTCAGGCCGCCGCGCCAGGGCAAGCCCCCTCAGGCGAGGGGGCTTGCCGGCGGTTTTAGTTTGCGGGGACAACACCGGCGGAAGCGATGATCTCATTGGCCTCGCCCTTGGTGGCGTAGTCGAAGAACGCCTGGGCGGTCTCACTCAAGGCGGTGTCGGCCTTGGTGACCAGCACGAAGGGACGCTGGATCAGGTAGGAACCATCCTTCACAGTCTCTTCGCTGGGGGTAACGCCCTCCACCTTCACAGCCTTCACAGTATCCTTTACGGAGGCCAGGGAGGCGTAGCCGATGGCGTTGGGGTTCTGGGCCACAGCGGTGATCACGTCGCCGGTAGAGGTCAGCTCCTGGCGGTACTGGCACTGATCCTCGGTGCCAGTGATCTCTTCAAAGCCGCCCCGGGTGCCGGAACCGGCTTCCCGTCCGATGAGGACGATCTCGCTGTCCGCGCCGCCCAGCTCAGACCAGTTGGTGATCTCTCCGGTGTACACGGCGGCGATCTGCTCCAGGGTCATGTCCTCCACGGTATTTTCCGGATTGACAATCATCGCAATGCCGTCATAGGCAAGAACCGTGCCAACCAGGCCCTGGGACTCTTCTTCCGCCTTCAGGGCACGGCTGGACAGACCGATGTCACAGCGGCCTTCCAGAACAGCGGAAATACCCGCGCTGGAGCCGGTGGGGTTGTAGGTGAAATTCACACCGTCGTTCTGCTCCATAAAGCTTTCGCCCAGGGCGCCGATGACCTTCTCCATGGAGGTGGAGCCGTCGGTGGCAACGCTGCCGGCGAGAGAATCGCTCTGGGAGCAGGCTGCCAAAGAAAGCGCCAAAGCCGCAATCAATGCAATAGAAACAACTTTTTTCATACTCTTACTTTCTCCTTGTAGTTGATGTATTTGGGTATTGCTTGATGTATCCTACGGCTTTCATCATACACAGGGAATGTAAAGTCAGAAATCCCAGGTCTGTAAAATGAAGATCAAATTTTCCCCGTTTTGTAAAGATTGTGTCATAGCGTTCCTTCTACAGAAAATTCTTGACATACTCCGACGGTTCTCCTAAAATATAATTGTACCCGAACAGGAGGCTGCCGAAGCATCCTCTGTCCAATTTACACCGACCTACTAAAGAAGGAGACGCCATGTATCGAATTTTAGAATGGAATCCCCAGCTGGTGAACTTCGCCGGGGATATCGACCTGCGCATGTTCCTGTACCGGTCTACAAAGAATCGCCTGCTGACCGAAGGGCAGTCCCTGAACGACTTTGCCAACGCCCACGAGTATTTCGGTTTTCACCACGTGGACGGAGGATGGTACTACCGGGAATGGGCCCCCAGCGCCTACCAGCTGTACTTGGAGGGAGAATTCAACGGCTGGAACAAAACCTCCCATCCTCTGAAACCCATTGGAAACGGAAATTGGGAGCTGTACTTAGAGGGTGACGACACCCTGTGGGACGGCTGCAAGGTCAAAACCGTGGTGGACGCCAACATGACCCGTACCGAGCACATCCCCCTGTACGCCCGCCGGGTGGTGCAGAACAAGCAGACCATCACCTTTGAGTGCGAAGTGGTAGACGACCGGAAGGTTTTTTCCTGGACTGACCGGAATTTCCGGGGCGAGGACTCCCTCTATATTTACGAAGCCCACGTGGGCATGGCCCAGGAAGAGGGCAAGATCGGCACCTACCGGGAGTTTGCCGACTTTACCCTGCCCCGGGTAAAGCAGGCGGGCTACAACACCATTCAGCTCATGGCCATTATGGAGCACCCCTACTACGGCTCCTTCGGCTACCAGGTATCCAACTTCTTTGCCGCCTCCTCCTGGTTCGGAAAGCCCGAGGATCTGAAATATCTGGTGAACAAGGCCCACGAAATGGGCATCCGGGTGCTTTTGGATGTGGTTCACTCCCACGCGGTAAAGAACACCGCCGAGGGCATCAACATGTTCGACGGCACCACCTGGCAGTTCTTCCACGACGGGAATAAGGGCAACCACCCCGCCTGGGATACCAAGTGCTTCGACTACGGCAAGACCGGCGTGCTCCACTTCCTGTTGAGCAACCTGAAATTCTGGATGACCGAGTATCACTTTGACGGCTTCCGGTTTGACGGCGTGACCTCCATGCTCTACCATGACCATGGCCTGGGCACCGACTTTAACTCCAACGACAAGTATTTCTCCTATAATACCCACACCGAAGCCATCACATACCTGCAGCTGGCCAATGAACTGATCCGCCAGGTGAACCCCAACGCCATTACCATTGCCGAGGATATGTCCGGCATGCCCGGCATGTGCCTGCCCATTGAGGACGGGGGCATCGGCTTTGACTACCGGCTGGGCATGGGTCTGCCGGATATGTGGATCAAGACGGTGAAGGAAAAGTCCGACGACCAGTGGGACATTTTCCAGATGTGGTGCGACATGTGCCTGCGCCGCCCCGGCGAAAAGACCGTGGCCTATGTGGAATCCCACGACCAGGCGCTGGTAGGCGATCAAACCATGATCTTCCGGCTGGCGGGGGCCAACATGTACACGGATATGGACAAGGCCTGCCACAATCCCCGGATTGACCGGGCCATCGCCCTGCACAAGATGATCCGCCTGTTCACCCTGGCCGGCGGCGGCGAGGCCTACCTGAACTTCATGGGCAACGAATTCGGCCATCCGGAATGGATCGACTTCCCCCGGGAGGGCAACGGCTGGAGCTTCCACTACTGCCGCCGCCAGTGGAGCCTGAAGGACAACGGCTTCCTGAAATACCAGTGGCTGGGGGACTTCGACCAGGATATGGTGGCCCTGACCAAGGAGCACCACATTTTTGAGCAGAAGATGGGCGACCTGCTGTTGAATAAGCAGCCGGAAAAGATGCTGGCCTTCTACCGCAAGGGACTGCTGTTCGCCTTCAACTTCCACCCCAGCCAGAGTCTGACCAACATTCTTATCCCCGTTCCCAACCCCGGGGAATACACGGTAGCCCTGTGCACCGACGATGAAAAGTACGGCGGCTGGAACCAGATCGCCCATATCCCCTACCCCACCAAGCTCTTCGACGGACGGCACTATGTAGAGCTGTATCTGCCCGCCAGAACTGCGGTGGTACTGAAGGAGCGGGTGATCTACCCTGCCGTTGAGGACGCCGCGCCGGAAGCCCCGGCCTCAGAACCGGCGCCGGAAGCCCCGGTAAAAAAGACCACCCGGAAAAAGGCCGCTCCCAAGGCAGACGAAAAGGCCCCCGCTTCCCGGAAAAAGACCGAAAAAAAAGAAGGGGAAGCCGCCCCTGAAAAGAAAACCACCCGCAAGCGCACCGCCAAAAAGGCAGAAGAACAGGCATAATTCCATAAAAAAGCAGCCTGCATGGTTTCGGCCATGCAGGCTGCTTTTTTTAATCATCTGTTGAAGTCGATCACCCGTAACCATGATCCACATGCTTCCACCGGCCACCCTTATCCCGAACCAGATACCACTTCCAATTATTGTAAGTGGAGTTGGGCTCCAGGGGACCGTCGGGCTCGGCTACATCAAAAGAGGAGTATAGAATGATCCCTTCATCGGCGTCGTGCTTTTGCGCCAGCTCTTCAAATCGCTCCTGCGCATCGTCTCCCACATAGCCGATGCTGGTCATGGTACATCCGGAGAACCCCCTCTGAAAATAGGCCTTTACCCCGTCGATAGCAGCGTAAATATCCTTGTCAGAATAAATCTCCGACGCCTCCCAGGGGATCACCTCCACATTTTTTACATCCCCGCCGTCACAGGCAGTCAGAAGCAGAGCAGCGGTCAGCGCCGCCAAAATGCACAGCATTTTTCTCATGGCAGCTCTCTCCTTTCCAGGTTTTTGGATATCATACCAAGCACCCGGGAAGAAGGCAACCGCCGCCCCGTAAACTTAAGAAAAAGATAAAGTTCCGAGAGCAGTTCCTTTTTCTGCTCCCGGAAAACTTTTCTTAATAAAACAGCAGATCCGAATAGATGGGATAGGGCCAGTAGGATTTGTCCGTCAGGCTTTCCAAGATGTCCGCTTCCCGGCGGATATCCTCCATAGCGGGGATAATCACGCTGTGGTAGTAGCTTGCCGCCGTCTCCGGGTCCTCGGGCACCGCGGCCAGGGAGAACTTCAACCCCTGCACATGGTCGTACAGGGCGTCGGTGGAGAAGGTTAGCTTTTCCAGCAGGCCAGTCTCCGCCTTGGCAGGCAGATTGAGATTCTTCTTGGCGCTTAGGGAATCGCACAGCTCATGGCTGTAGCGCAGGGCTGCGGGCAGGATCTGGTGCATAGCCATATCCACCATGGTCCTGGCCTCGATGTTGACCACCTTGTTATAAGTCTCCAGGTGGATGGTGTACCGGGCCCGGAACTCGTTTTCGGTGAAGATCCCCCGGCGGGTGACCAAATCAATATTCTTCCGGCTGATGTAGGTGGGCAGGGCTTCCGCGGCGGAGGCCAGATTGCTCAGGCCCCGGCGCTTGGCTTCCCGCTTCCATTCCTCGCTGTAGCCGTTGCCGCTGAAAATGATCCGGCTGTGCTGGGTAAAGGCCTGACAGACCAGCGCCTGAAGGGCGGCGTCAAAGTCCTCGGCCTGCTCCAGCGCATCGGCAAATTTCCCCAGTTCCTCCGCCATAATGGTGTTCAGGGCGATGTTGGGGCCGGAAATGGACTGAGAAGACCCCAGCATCCGCAGCTCAAACTTATTGCCAGTGAAGGCCAAGGGCGAGGTGCGGTTGCGGTCGGTGGTGTCTTTGGGAATGGCGGGCAGCACATCCACGCCGATGCGCAATGTGCCCTTCTCCGGGTCAGAATAGTTGGTGCCGTCAATGATGGACTGGACCACCCCGTTTAATTCGTCTCCCAAATATACCGATACGATAGCGGGGGGCGCTTCCGCCGCGCCCAGACGGTGGTCATTTCCGGCGGTGGCTACGGTGCAGCGGAGGAAATCCTGATATTCGTCCACACCGGCAATGAAGGCCGCCAGAAACACCAGGAATCGGGCGTTCTGCCGGGGGGTCTTGCCGGGGCTGAAGAGATTTCTCCCATCGTCGGTAGCCAGAGACCAGTTGTTATGCTTACCCGAGCCGTTGACCCCGGCAAAGGGCTTCTCATGGAGAAGGCACACCAGATTGTGCTTGGCGGCGCACTTTTTCATGATCTCCATAATCAGCTGGTTGTCGTCGCAGGCGGTATTGGCATCGGTATACACAGGCGCCAGCTCATGCTGGCAGGGGGCGCCCTCGTTGTGCTTGGTCTTGCTCAGGATGCCCAGCCGCCAGAGCTGCTCGTCCAGATCCTTCATAAAGGCGGAGACCCGGGTGCGGATGGTGCCGAAGTAGTGATCGCCCAGCTCCTGACCCTTGGGAGGCAGGGCTCCGAACAGAGTTCGTCCGGTGAGCCGCAGGTCCTCCCGCTGGGTATAAAGATCCTTTGGCAGCAGGAAATACTCCTGCTCCGCCCCCACGCAGGGAATGACCCGCTTGGTCTCCTTGTCGCCGAACAGCCGCAGAATCCGCACCGCCTCCCGGGACACCTCGTCAATAGAGCGCAGCAGGGGGGTCTTTTTGTCCAGGGACTCCCCGGTGTAGGAGAAGAAGCAGGTGGGAATATACAAACTGCCGTCCTTTACAAAGGCGCAGGCCGTGGGATCCCAGGCGGTGTAGCCCCGGGCCTCAAAGGTAGCTCGCAGTCCGCCGGAGGGGAAGCTGCTGGCGTCCGGCTCCCCCCGGACCAGCTCCTTGCCGGAAAACTCCATAATCACCCGGCCGTCGCCGGTGGGAGAAATGAAGGAGTCGTGCTTTTCCGCGGTGATGCCGGTCATGGGCTGGAACCAGTGGGTATAGTGGGTCGCTCCCTTTTCAATGGCCCACAGCTTCATGGCCTCGGCGATCTCGTTGGCAACGTCCAATGGCAGCTGGCTGCCGGTTTCGATGCAGGATTTCCAGCCGGTATACACATGCTCCGGCAGGCGCTGCTTCATGGTGGCTTCGTTAAAGACATCGCTTCCGAAAATCTCCGGGACATTCAGATGTTCACTCATGGGGCACATCCTTTCAAAGTCATGAAAAAAATCAGGCAATCCGTTCTTTTGCTTGAAAATACGATTCAAAAAGCCCATAATTACCCATATTATCTACCTTATTATATATAGAATTCTAAGGACAATTTTCAAAAAAAGCAAGGCGTGATTATGCAGCAAAATCATTTGCGATTTTCATCCAGCTTTGTGCATTTCTCCAATGTTGCGAAAAAAGGGGAAGGAAAATGAATTTTTTGCCACCCGGAACTTGCATTTTTTTCTTTCAACGCATATAATAAGCCCATCAAACATGACAAAAATGCCGAAAGGATGATTGATGTGACCCCCTATTCCTGCATGACAACCCAAGAACTGGAAGAACAGTACGCCGCCGTCCTTGCCCATTATGAACATTTGAAGGCTCAGGGACTGAATTTGAATATGGCCCGGGGCAAGCCTGCCGAGGAGCAGCTGAATCTGGTCAGCGGCATTTTGACCATGCTGCAAAAGCCTGAGGACTGCTTCGATGGCAGCATCGACGCCCGTAATTACGGCCAGCTGGCGGGCCTGCCCTGCGCCCAAGCCTATTGGGCGGATGTTCTCGGCTGCAAGCCCTCTCAGGTGTTCGTAGGCGGCGCGGCGTCTTTGAATATGATGTGCGATGTGGTTGCCCGGGCCTTCTCCCACGGTCTGCTTCACAGCCCCCGGCCCTGGTGCAAGGAAGAAAAGGTCAAGTTCCTCTGCCCTGTTCCCGGATATGACCGCCATTTCCAGATCGGCGAGTTCTACGGCGCGGAGCTGATTCCCATTCCCATGACCCCTACCGGCCCGGACATGGACATGGTGGAGCAGTACGTAAAGGATCCCCAGGTAAAAATGATCTGGGTGGTGCCCAAGTATTCCAATCCCGACGGCATCATCTTCTCTCAGGAGACTATTCAGCGCTTCGCCAATCTGAAGCCCGCCGCCCCGGACTTTGCCATTATATGGGACAACGCCTACTCCATCCACGAGTTTGAGGGGGACTATGTTCCCTTCCCGGACATCATTTCCATGTGCGAAGAGGCCGGCAATCCGGATATGGTTTTCGAGTTCGCCTCCACCTCCAAGATCACCTTCGCCGGCGGCGGCATCTGCTGCATGGCCGCCAGCGAAGCCAACATCCAGTACTTTACCGACATTTTCGGCATTCAGATGATCTCCTATGACAAGGTCAACCAGCTGCGCCATGTGCGCTTCCTGAAGGATAAGGCCCACACCCTGGAGATTATGAAGGGACACGCCGCCATTATGGCCCCCAAGTTCAAGGTGGTTTCCGACTATCTGAACCGGGAGATCGCCCCCCTGGGCATTGCCCACTGGAACGACCCCAAGGGCGGCTACTTTGTCAGCCTGTTCGCCATGCCCGGCACCGCCAAGCGGGTCTGGCAGCTTTGCAAGGAAGCGGGCGTCACCCTCACCGGCGCCGGCGCCACCTATCCCTACCGCAAGGATCCCGACGACAGCAATCTGCGCATCGCTCCCAGCATGCCCCCTGTTCCCGAGCTGGAAAAGGCCATGGAGGTGCTGTGCTGCAGCCTGAAGCTGTCCGCTCTGGAAAAGCTCCTGAATAAGTGATTTCCCCTGCCGCCGGCCGACCGCCGGCGGCTTTTTTGTCTCATTGTACACAATTCATATTTTGTCTATAGTATTTCACCGGAAATCATGTTAAAATGAACTGAAGTCAATATTTAGGAGGTTATCAACCTATGCGCACCATCGTCAACTTCAACCGCAAGTGGGCCTTTGCCAAGGGAGTTTCCCAGGCGCCCGCGGAAATGCCCAACGTGTGGAACTTCGTCAACCTGCCCCATACCTGGAACGCCATCGACGGCCAGGACGGCGGCGGCGACTACTACCGGGGCACCTGCTGCTACGTAAAGTCCTTCCAGAAGATTGACCTTCCCAAGGCGGAGCGGTACTATCTGGAGTTCCTGGGCGCCAACGCTTCCGCCGATGTGTTCCTGAACGGAAAGCATCTTGCCCACCACGACGGCGGCTACAGTACCTGGCGGGTGGATGTGACCGAGGCTATGGAAAAGGAAAATCTGCTTGCCGTCACTGTGGACAACTCTGTCAATCAGATCGTCTATCCCCAGGTGGCGGACTTCACCTTCTACGGCGGCCTGTACCGGGATGTGAATCTGATCTGCGTACCCGAGAGCCACTTTGATTTGGATTACTGCGGCGGCCCCGGCATTAAGGTCACCCCTGTCATGGATGGCAGCGACGCCCGGGTAGAGGTGGAAGTGTACGTAACCAACTACCGGCCCGGCCAGAGCATCGCCTTCCAGCTGCTGAACGCCGAAGGCGCGGTGGTAGGCAGCTATGAGGGCAATTGCGCTAAGGTAAACTTCGTTATCAAAAACGCCCACCTGTGGCATGGCCGCAAGGATCCCTACCTGTATGCCTGCAAGGCGGAGCTGAAGGAAAACAACCAGATCCTGGACACGGTTTCCGCCCGGTTCGGCTGCCGCAGCTTCCGGATCGACCCGGAGCGGGGCTTCATTCTCAACGGGGAAGAATACCCCCTCCACGGCGTCTCCCGCCATCAGGACCGGTGGGAAATCGGCAACGCCCTGAAGCCGGAGCATCACATTGAGGACATGGATCTGATCTGCGAAATGGGCGCCACCACCATCCGCCTGGCCCACTACCAGCACGACCAGCTGTTCTACGATCTGTGCGACGAAAAGGGCATGGTGGTATGGGCGGAGATCCCCTACATCTCCTGCCATATGGCCACCGGCCGGGAAAACACCATCTCCCAGATGAAGGAACTGATCGTCCAGAATTACAACCACCCCTCCATCGTGGTCTGGGGACTGAGCAATGAGATCACCATGCGCAGCCAGGAAGATGAGGACATGCTGGAAAACCACCGGATCCTCAACGACATGTGCCACGAAATGGATCCGAACCGCCTGACCACCATGGCCTGCGTCTCCATGTGCAATATGGACTCCCAAATTGTGCAGATTCCCGACACAGTTTCCTATAACCACTACTACGGCTGGTACGGCGGCAACACCAGTATGAACGGCCCCTGGTTCGACAAATTCCACGCCAAGCACCCCAACATCCCCATCGGCTGCTCGGAGTACGGCTGCGAGGCCCTGAACTGGCACACCTCCGACCCCCAGCAGGGCGACTACACCGAGGAATATCAGGCCTATTACCACGAGGAGCTGATTAAGCAGCTGTTCTCCCGGAAGTACATCTGGTCCACCCATGTGTGGAACATGTTCGACTTCGGCTGCGACGGCCGGAACGAGGGCGGTGAAAACGGCCAGAACCACAAGGGCCTGGTGACCATTGACCGCAAATACAAGAAGGATTCCTTCTACGCCTACAAGGCATGGCTTTCCGACGAGCCCTTTGTCCATATCTGCGGCAAGCGGTATGTGGATCGGGTGGAGGACACCACCAAGGTCACCGTCTATTCCAACCAGCCCACTGTGGAGCTGTTTGCCAACGGCGTGTCCCTGGGCGTTCAGGAAGCGCCTGACCACTTCTTCCGCTTTGAAGTTCCCAACGCCGGGGAAACCAAGCTGGAGGCTGTTGCGGGAGACTGCCGGGACGAGAGCCTGATCCGCAAGGTGGATACCTTCAACGAGGACTACCGGCTGAAGGAGACCGGCGCCATCCTCAACTGGTTTGACATTACCCAGGTAGAGGGCTATCTGTCCCTGAACAGCAAGATCAGTGATATTTTCGCTACCCTTCAGGGCAAAATGCTGCTGATGAGCACCTTTGCCAGCAAAATGCCCAAGGGCGGCAAGGACGGCAAAAAGGCGCCCTTTGACGTATCCGACATAGGCGGCTTGATGGATATGCTCGGCTCCTTCACCCTGATCCGGCTGACCAGCATGTCCGCCATGGCCAGCCTGAAGTTTACCAAGGAAGATCTGCTGGAGCTGAACGCCAAGCTGAATAAGATCAAAGCCCCCAAGAAATAACCCGCTCCCCGCCCCCCTCGTACATGAGGGGGGCGGATTGCCGCGCTCATGAAGGCGCGCTACCACCAAATCTCCCTTTTGTCAAGCCAGAGACTTGTATAAGAAATTCCCGGCGATTTGTATAAAACGCCAAAAATCCTGATTAACTTCGGATGACAATTGATTTTTTGAATATTTTTCTGTATTATTACATTGTACTATGTCTACATAAAGCGTAGATCTGAAACGTAGGGAGGAATTCAACCAATGAACGAATTGCAGAAACAGGTCAGCCAGATCGGCGTTGTGCCGGTTATTAAGCTGACAAATCCCCAGCGTGATGCTGCTGCCCTGTCTGACGCCCTGTGCGCAGGCGGCGTTCCCGTAGCAGAGATCACCTTCCGCGCCGCCGGTGCTGACGAAGCCATGAAGATCATGGTAGAGCGTCACCCCGACATGCTGGTTGGCGCAGGCACCGTTCTGACTACCGAGCAGGTAGATAAAACCATCGCCGCCGGCGGCAAGTTTATTGTCACCCCCGGCCTGGATCCGGAGATCGTAAAGTACTGCCAGGAAAAGGGCATTACTTGCTTCCCCGGCTGCACCACTCCCACCGACTATCACACCGCTTATAAGCTGGGCCTGGAAGTTCTGAAGTTCTTCCCCGCCGAGCAGTCCGGCGGCCTGGCCAAGATCAAGGCCATGTCCGCTCCCTTCCCCATGTTCAAGGTCATGCCCACCGGCGGCGTCAACCTGAAGAACCTGGCGGAGTACGCTGCCTGCCCCGTAATCGTGGCCTGCGGCGGCAGCTACATGTGCCCCGATAAGCTGATCGAGGCAGGCGCTTGGGACGAGATCACCGAGCTGTGCAAGAAGTCTGTGGAAATTGTCAAGGAGGCCAGAAAGTAATGGCAAAGATTGTAACCTTCGGCGAGCTGATGCTCCGGCTGCAGCCGTACAACTACGAGCGTTTTGTTCAGTGTGACCATGTGGAATTCACCTTCGGCGGCGGCGAAGCCAACGTAGCCGTATCCCTGGCCAACTACGGCATGGATGTGGCCTTTGTCACCAAGCTGCCCGCCCACGCCATCGGCCAGGCCGCTGTCAACTCCCTGCGTCGCTACGGCGTGGACACCACCAAGATCGTCCGTGGCGGCGACCGGGTGGGTATCTACTTCAATGAGAAGGGCGCTTCTCAGCGCGGCTCCGTGTGCATCTACGACCGTGCCCACTCCGCCATTCAGACCGCTTCCCCCAGCGACTTCGACTGGGACAAGATCTTCGAGGGCGCCGAGTGGTTCCACTTCACCGGCATTACCCCGGCTCTGGGCCCCAACGTTGTCCAGATGTGCGTGGACGCCTGCAAGGCCGCCAAGGCCCGGGGCGTGAAGATCTCCTGCGACCTGAACTACCGGGGCAAGCTGTGGACCCGCGCCGAAGCCAACAAGGCCATGACCGAGCTAGCTCAGTACATCGACGTGTGCATCTCCAACGAGGAGGACGCCAAGGACGTATTCGGCATCGAAGCCGAGAACACCGACATTTACGGCGGCTCCCTGAACCACGAGGGCTACAAGTCCGTGGCAAAGCAGCTGGCTGACAAGTTCGGCTTTGAGAAGGTGGCCATCACCCTGCGGGAGAGCCACTCCGCCTTTGACAACGGCTGGTCCGCCATGCTGTATGATGTTGCTTCCGACGAGTACTGCTTCTCCAAGAAGTACGATCTGCACATCATCGACCGGGTTGGCGGCGGCGACTCCTTCGGCGGCGGCCTGATCTACTCCCTGCTCAGCGGCAAGTCCACCCAGGCTGCGGTAGAATTCGCTGTAGCCGCTTCCGCTCTGAAGCACTCCATCGAGGGCGACTACAACATGGTCACCGTGGCCGAAGTGGAGAAGCTGGCCGGCGGCGACGGCAGCGGCCGTATCCAGAGATAATTTCTCTCTATAAACCAGGGGTTTTTATCTGAACCATATCGGGGCGGGGCGCAGCCCTGTCCCGATTTTCTTTCCCTTATCATTCTATTTCAGGAGGAATTTCATGAAAGCATTTATGAACCGGGACTTTATCCTGGAAACCGAAACCGCCAAACATCTGTACCACGACTATGCCGCCAAAATGCCCCTGGCGGACTATCACTGCCACTTAAACCCCCAGGAGATCTACGAGGATCGCCGGTTTGACAATCTGGCCCAGATTTGGCTGGGGGGCGAGAACCCTGACGGCACCTTCGCCGGCGACCATTACAAGTGGCGGGTTATGCGCAGCAACGGCGTGGAAGAAGCCTATGTGACCGGCATGACCGATCCGTTTGAAAAATTCCTGAAGTTCGCGGAAGCCCTGGAAATGGCCATCGGCAACCCCATGTACCACTGGTGCCACATGGAGCTGCAGCAGTTCTTCGGCGTCAACGAGCCTCTGACCACGGAAAGCGCCAAGCGGATCTGGGATCACTGCAACGATCTGCTTCGCAGCGACCCCTCCATGTCCGCCCGGGGTCTGATCCGCAAGGCCAATGTGGCCTTCATCGGCACCACCGACGATCCCATCGACTCCTTGGAGTGGCACGAGAAAATCGCCGCCGATCCCACCTTTGATGTGGTGGTGGGCCCCTCCTACCGCCCCGACAAGGCTGTGAACATTCATAAGGCAGGCTGGAAGGACTATATTGCCGCCCTGGCCAAGTCTGTGGGTAAGGAAAGCCTTGCCACCATGCAGGATGTGCTGGACGCGTTGGTAGAGCGGCTGGAGTACTTCAAGGCCCACGGCTGCCGTGCCTCTGACCACGGCCTGGACTACGTTCCCTTCCAGGATTACACTGTGGAGCAGGCCGACGCCGTCTACCAGAAGGCCCTGAAGGGCGAAAAGCTGACCGTAGAAGAGGTGGAAGGCTACCAGACCGTGATCCTGCTGACTTTGGGCAAGGCTTACCACCGGTTAGACATTGCCATGCAGCTGCACTACTCCTGCCTGCGCAACAACAACCAGCGGGTCTTTAAGCGCCAGGGTCCGGATACCGGCGTGGACGCCATCGGCCAGAACACCTGCGGCGGCAACATCGCCCAGCTGCTGTCCGCTCTGGACGAGACCGGCGAATGCCCCAAGACCATTCTCTACTCCCTGAACCCTGCCGACAACGCCCAGCTGGGCACCCTGATCGGCTGCTTCCAGGGCCCCGAGGTTCCGGGAAAGATCCAGCACGGCTCCGCCTGGTGGTTCAACGACCACAAGGCCGGCATGGAAGAGCAGATGATATCCCTGGCCAATCTGGGCCTTCTGGGCAATTTCATCGGCATGCTTACCGACTCCCGCTCCTTCCTGAGCTATGCCCGTCATGATTATTTCCGCCGCATTTTGTGCAATCTGATCGGCACCTGGGTGGAAAACGGGGAGTATCCCAACAACGAGGCCGCCCTGAAGAAAATCGTGGAAGGCGTCTGCTTCAACAACGCCAAGCGGTACTTCGGACTGTAATTTTTTAGTTTATACAAATGGGCAGGCTCTCGGGCCTGCCCATTTTTTATAATGGGTACTGAATAACACAAAACAGCTTGAAAGCCAAGGCTTTCCGCTTGAGTTTGTGTTATTCGGGCGCAAGGGTTTGCTTACTTTAGAGCAAAAACCTTGCGCCTACTGATCCGGCACTGCGCCATGCCGGATCAGATACCCATTGATTGCTGTCTGAATTCCATAAAAGCGGTTAAAAAGAGCCGCTTTTATGGAATTACACACCTTTCGTGTGTGTATAAGTCGTTATCACGACTTATTCAGCAGACTTTTTATAGATCATCCGCGTCCTGAACGGGCTTTTCATCCAGATCCTTTACCAGGCCCGTATAGCTGCCGTAGGGATCGGAAATGATCTTCTCTTCCTTCTTTTCTTTCAAAGCTTCCACCTCCCCCACTACTTTTCCCGTTCTTTCCCCAATTATGTTGCGTTTTCGGGGAAAACGTGGTAAGCTGTAGAAAACAAAAGGAAAGCAGGCACGTTATGTTTGACATCACCCTGATCGCCATGGGAAAGCTGAAAGAGCCCTTCTACCTCTCCGCCTCGGCGGAATACGCCAAACGGCTGGGGAGCTATTGTAAATTCACATTGCTGGAGCTGCCGGAGACCCGTCTGCCGGAGGACCCCTCCCCTGCTCAGATTGCCGCCGGACTGGAAAAGGAAGCGGATTTGATTTTGTCCAAGATTCCCAAGGGATCCTGGTTTTGCGTCTTTACGCCGGAAGGGAAGCAGCTGTCCAGCGAAGGGTTAGCGGAAAAGCTTACCCAAGTAAAGAACGTCGGCAAAAGCGGCGCCTGTTTTCTCATCGGCTCCTCCTTCGGCATTGCCCCCCGGGTGAAGCAGCGCGCTGACTTCCGGCTTTCCATGAGCCCCATGACCTTCCCCCACCATCTGGCCCGGGTCATGGTGCTGGAGCAGCTGTACCGGGCGGAAGCTATTCAGGCAGGAAGCAAGTACCACAAATAAAAATCCGGCGCATTGAAAAAATGCGCCCTTATTTTTGACGAGATACCTTGACAAGCGAGGTATCTCGTGCTACTATAGGACTACAAAGGAGGGAGCACCATGTCCATTGCCGGTGATCTGATCCGCGGCCATACCGACGCTATCATTCTGGCCCGTCTGATGAAAAGCGACAGCTATGGCTATGAGATCAACAAAACCATCTCCATCCTCTCCGGCGGCCGGTTTGAGCTGAAGGAGGCCACCCTGTACACCGCCTTCAAACGGCTAGAAGAGCTTGGCTATATCGCCTCCTACTGGGGAAACAGCGGCGCCGGCGCCCGCCGCCGGTACTATACCATCACCGCCGCCGGGCGGGAAGCCTGCTATCGCCTGCTTGGAGAATGGCAGCAGACCAAGGAGATCATGGATAAACTTCTGGATTTGGAGGAAAGAATATGAAAGAACAGCTTACGCAATATGTTTCCCTGCTGTTCGCGGGGGCGGAGAATTGTGAGGATATCCAGCAGGAAATCCTGCAAAACACCCTGGATCGGTATGATGATCTGATCGCCCAGGGCAAAAGCCCGGAAAGCGCCTACCGGCTGGCCATTATGGGCATCGGGGACATTTCTGAGATCCTCTCCGGCACTTCCGAAGATTCCCGAAAAATCATCCCGCCGGAGAGCCGGGAGGAACCGGAGCCTCCTTACCGGAAGCCTCTGCGGGCCATCGCGGTTTTTCTGTTCATCCTTTGTCCCGTTCCCCTGTTCATTTTCGATGAATTGGACATGGACACCTTAGGACTGTGCGGCACCCTGTTCTTGGCGGCCGCCGCCACCGCCCTGATTATTCTGAGCAAAAAAGCAGGCAGCGATTCAGACGATGAGGAAAACAAACCCGCCCGGGCCGACAGCCCCCGGGAACAGCTGCATAAAAGCATCGGCAGTCTCATTTGGACATTGGGTCTTTGCGCCTACTTTCTGCTCAGCTTTCTCACCGGCGCCTGGCACATCACCTGGGTCATCTTCCCCCTCACCGCCGCCATTCAGGGGCTGATCCGGGCCGTTTTGGATTTGACGAAAGGAGAATGAAATGAAAACCAACGCCATCCTTCGCATTTGTATTTGGAGCGTCGTAATCCTGCTCCTGCTGGGCCTTTTGATCACCGGTCTGGGCTTCCGGGGCGGCTGGTTTGAAAGCAGACGGATCTACGGCAAAGAAATTACCGGCGGCCAAACCCAGCTCAATGATTCCGTCGAATCGGACGCCGGAACCATTCGGGAGGAGGAAACAATCACCGGCGACCAGACCCTGCTCAATGATTCCGTTGAATTGGACGCCGGAACCATCCGGGAGGTGGACATCGACTGGCCCTCCGGCGCCATCGTGATCCGAACCGGCGACACGAACAAGCTGATTCTGCAGGAGTCCGGGGGCGAGAATCCCATGGTCTGGAAGCAAAGGGGCGATAATCTGATCATTCATTCCCATGACCGCAGCGCCTGTTTCGGGTTGGGCTCTTCGGAAGATAAGCAGCTGTATATTACCCTTCCGAAAGACTGGCAGGGGAATTCCCTGGAAGTGGAAACCGCTTCCGCCGCCCTGGAAGTCCAGGATCTAACCCTCCGGGAGGTGGATGTAGACAGCGCCAGCGGCGACATTCAATTCACCAACTGTGTTCTGGGAGAACTGGGTATTGACACAGCTTCCTCGGCCATCACCTACAGCGGAAGTCTGAATTCGCTGGAAGTGGACGCTTCCTCCTCCGACTTCACCGGCGTCCTGGAAAACGTGCCGCAAAGCATCGATTGGGATACCGCCTCCGGGGATCTGGAATTGACACTGCCGAAAGACACAGGCTTTACCGCGGAGGTTGACAGTCTCAGCGGCGAACTGTTTTCCGACTTCCCCACCCAGCACCAGGGAGACCGGTATATCAGCGGCAACGGAAGCTGCCGAATCGAGATCTCCAGCGCCAGCGGTTCTGTGACTTTGAAAAGCAGCGCCAACTTTTGAATGAAGAACAACGCCTCAGAAGCCTTCCCGGCTTCTGAGGCGTTGTTCATTAAAATTCACCGGTGTGATACATCACCGCGGACAGGGCGCACAGAGGGGCGGTCTCACAGCGGAGGATCCGCTTTCCCAGGGTGCACACCTGTATCCCCGCTTCCCTGGCCTGGGCCACCTCCGCTTCCTCCAAACCGCCCTCCGGACCGGTGAGCAGACTGACGCTTTCGTATCCGTCAGCGGACAGGGCCATTTTCAGCGTCACCGCCTGCTCGTTTTCATAAAATAGCAATGCCTTGTCCGCCTGGGCCGCCCGCTGAAGGGCCTCCCGGTAGCTGCCCAGGGTGACCACCCGGGGAATGACGCCACGGCCGGACTGTTCCGCCGCCGCTGCGGCGATCTTCTGCCACCGCTCCAGCTTCTTTTTCAGGCTCTTCTCATCCGGCCGGGAAACACACCGGGCGGAAGGAAACGCCACGATCTCCCGGGCGCCCAGCTCCGTGGCCTTCTGGATCACATGCTCCAGCTTATCCCCCTTGGGGTAGGCCATATACACGCTGACCGCCACCGCCGCTTCCGATTGGGACTTCCGGCGTTCCATCACCTGTAAACGCCACTGCCCGCCTTCCGCCTGGGTGATTTGACACAGGGCTTCCCGGCCTTCCCCGTCGCACAGCAGCACCGTCTCCCCGGCCTTCAGCCGCAGAACCTTGGCATGCTGGGCGTTTTCTCCTGTGAGGAACGCGTCCTCCCCCATCAGTTCTTCCGCACTTACAAAAAAACGAACCATAGCTGTTTCCTCCTGTTTTCCTTGCCTTCAGTGTACCAGAGTTTTTCCCGGAAGGCAAGGGCAGGGATCTTCTTTCTTGCTTTTTTCCCGTATTTGTGCTACCATATAACAAGGTAAGAGGATTGGGAGGCGCAGCATGGTTTACACCGATTTGATTTTTGACCTTTACGGCACCTTGGTGGACATCCACACCGATGAAAATGACATGGTCTGGGAAAAGACCGCCCTGTATTTCGGCTTTTATGGGGCCCACTATACCGGCACATCTCTCCGGCAAGCCTTTCTGGATGCTATGAACCGGCGGGAAGCTTCCGCGGGACGAAACAGCGAATGCTACCCGGACGTGCCCTTTGAGCTGGTGATGGCGGAGTTGTTCCGGGACCGGGGCGTAACCGCAAACGCCGACGCTCTGGGCGAGAACGCCGCCCAGCTGTTTCGCGTTCTGTCCATGGAGTATATCCGTCTGTATCCCCACACGCTGGAAGCTCTGGACGCTCTGCGGAAGGGAGGGTACCGGCTGTGGCTGCTGAGCAACGCCCAGCGGATTTTTACCGCCTATGAGATCCGGCACTTAGGGTTGGAGCCTTATTTTGACGGCATCTACCTATCCTCAGACTTCGGCTGCCGGAAGCCGGATAAGCGGTTTCTGGGCGCCTTGCTGGAAGAGCGGCATTTGGATCCCAAAACCTGCCTGATGATCGGCAACGACCGGGAAACGGACATTTTCGGAGCCGCCGCCCTGGGCCTTGCCACGCTGTATATGCACACCAATCTGACCCCGGCCGATCAGGCGGAGGCGGATCCCGCCCTCCATCCCCTTTCCGCACCCAAAGGCTGCCGTCACTTGGAATATGAGGGCAGCGATTGGAATAACCTTTCCGGGATTTTGCTTTCCATGTGCCCATCCTTCCCCCCGCGGCCTTGACTTTCCCCGGGCAAACAGATAAACTATATCCAAAGACTACTTAGGAGGTATGTATCATGGCATCCAAAGTATATTTTACCGACTTTTCCACCGGCACCTCTGAGACGCTTCCTCAGAAGCTGGCGCGGCTGTGCCTGACCGCGGGCATGGATCAGATCGACTTTCAGGACAAGTTCGTCGCCATCAAGATCCACTTCGGCGAGCTGGGCAACATGGCCCATCTGCGCCCCGGCTATGCCCGGGTGGTGGTGGATCTTGTAAAGGACTTAGGCGGCAAGCCCTTCCTCACCGATGCCAACACCATGTACGTAGGCTCCCGGAAAAACGCCCTGGACCATCTGGAAACCGCCTACTTAAACGGCTTCACCCCCTACTCCACCGGCTGTCACGTAATCATCGCCGACGGATTAAAGGGTACCGATGACATGGACGTTCCCGTTGCGGGCGGCGAGTATGTAAAGTCCGCGAAAATCGGCCGGGCGGTGATGGACGCGGATATCGTGATCTCCCTGAACCATTTCAAAGGCCATGAGGAAGCGGGCTTCGGCGGCGCCATGAAGAACATCGGCATGGGCTGCGGCTCCAACGACGGCAAGCGGGAAATGCACAGTGAAGGCCGCCCGGTGGTGGACGAAAGCAAATGTGTGGGCTGCGGCACCTGCGCCAAGTACTGCGCCCACGAAGGCCCCAAGATGGCGGGCAAGGTAATGCAAATCGACTGGACCTGCTGCATGGGCTGCGGCCGGTGCATCGACGTGTGTCCGGTGAAGGCCATTCACCCCGCCTACGCCCAGTCCGCCGAGATCCTGAACTATAAGATTGCCGAGTACACCAAAGCGGTGCTGGACGGCCGCCCCCATTTCCACATCAGCCTGGTGCGGGATGTTAGCCCCTACTGCGACTGCCACGCGGAAAATGACATTCCCATCGTGCCGGACGTGGGCATGTTCGCCTCCTTCGATCCGGTGGCCCTGGATCTGGCCTGCGCCGAAGCGGTGAACGCCCAGACCATCCTCCCCGGCAGTAAGCTGGCAAAGGCCAACCGTCCGGATCTGGACAATCTCACCGGCTCCTTCCCCCACACCAACTGGCGCAGCCAAATTACCCACGGCAAAAAAATCGGCCTGGGCGAGGACAGCTACGAGCTGATCAAAATCTGATTAAAAACCGGACTTCCGTCTTTGAGAAGTCCGGTTTTCCCTTTACTTTTGTTCTTTCTCTTTGTGAAGGAAGGCGGCGCAGCCATTGAGCAAGATGGTTCCAAGGAGCAAAACCGTCGAGCCATAGTAATATCCCCCGATCAGATCCTCCATTGTAGCCGAATATTCCCCCAACTTCTGCAACAGGATCCTCTTTGCCAGTACATAAAAATCGTGCCGGAGATCCCGCTCCGACACGATCTGAAAAAATCGCTATTTTGCCTCTACCCCAACTATTGACATAGAACCTGATTTTCGCGGTATTTGCTTCTAAGCGCAAGAAAAAAGCCCCAACCTTGCGGTCAGGGCTTTGTGTTGGCATTACCTATCTTCCCGGGCAGTCACCCGCCAAGTATTGTCGGCGCGCATGAGCTTAACTTCTGTGTTCGGGATGGGAACAGGTGGACCCTCATGGCAATCAATACCAACTTTTGTCAGATGGCTCTTGACCATCCTTTATGTTAAATGCTAAAGCATCTAACCTCATGAATTGTAGCACACACAATCTGCTTTGTCAAGCTTTATTTTGAAGCGACGAGCCATGATACACTCGGAATATTCCGCTTGCGGAATATGAAGAACTGTATCATGTATGAGGAGCTGGTGACCCGTACCGGATTCGAACCGATGTTAAAGGCGTGAGAGGCCTCTGTCTTAACCACTTGACCAACGGGCCATGGTGCACCTTCAGGGACTCGAACCCGGGACCCACTGATTAAGAGTCAGTTGCTCTACCAACTGAGCTAAAGGTGCAGATCCTCAAGATGTATATGCTCGATGCACCCTGAAAACTGAACATTGTCCTTATTTTGCAATCACTTCCAGCCACTGAGCCTGCGCTTTGGTCAAGCTTTCGG
>CALWXR010000005.1 GCA_944385535.1 uncultured Oscillospiraceae bacterium | reverse complement strand
CTTAGGTGTTTTCCTTTTGGGGTATGGTTTTCCGTTTCCTGTTGCCCGGCGTTTAGAGACTTTTACAAGTTCCTAGTATCTTTTTAGGTAGTATCGTACAAAATAGTGCATACTTGCTTTTTTAGGATCAGATGGTAAAATAGTACCATAAGCAAAAGTTTCTGTCAATGAAAATGTTTCTGTTTTGCAAAGACCGGCTGGAAACGCCTGGAAAAACAGGAAGGAGGAATACGATGAAGCTGAAATTTCAAGTGACCGGCATGACCTGCGCCGCCTGCTCGGCCCGGGTAGAGAAGGTGACCGGAGCGGTTCCCGGGGTGGAGAAGGCGGAGGTGAATCTGCTGGCGGGAACCATGCAGGTGGAGGCGGAAAGCGCCTCCGTTGCCGACGCCGTTATTCAGGCGGTGGAGCAGGCCGGGTATCAGGCCCGGCTCCCCGGGGAGAAAAACGCCGGGCAGGAGGAAAAGACGCCGGCCCAGGATGCCCTGGGGGAGATGAAAAGACGGATCCTTGGCTCTGCCGCTTGCCTTGTGGTGCTTATGTACTTTACCATGGGCCATATGGTGGGGCTGCCCACGCCTGGTTGGTATCATGGGCTGGAAAACGCGGTGGTGGCGGCGCTGGTGCAGTTCTTCCTCACATTGCCGGTGGTGTATCTGAACCGGGTGTACTACAGCCGGGGGCTGAAGGCTCTGTGGCACCGGGCGCCCAATATGGATTCTCTCATTGCCGTGGGGTCGCTGGCTTCCCTGATCTACGGCGTGTTCGCTCTGTTTCGGATGGCCTGGGGCATGGGCCACGGAGACTGGGAGCTGGTGCAGACCTACCGGGAAAACCTGTACTTTGAATCCGCCGCCATGATCCTGACTCTGATCACCCTGGGCAAATACCTGGAGACCCGGGCCAAGGGCAAAACCGGCGACGCCATTCGGGCTTTGATGGACTTAAGTCCCAAAACCGCCCAGGTACGGCGGGGGGAGACCGTTCAGGAAATTCCCGTGGAAGAGGTACAGGTAGGGGATACTGTGATTGTCCGCTCCGGCGGCAGTATCCCGGTGGACGGCACAGTCCTGTCCGGCCGGGCCTCGGTGGATCAGAGCGCCCTGACGGGTGAAAGCGTGCCGGTGGAGAAGCTCCCCGGAGCTACCGTGGCGGCGGCTACCATCAATACGGAAGGATATTTGGAATTCCGGGCGGATAAGGTGGGACAGGACACCACCCTGGCCCAGGTGATCCGCATGGTGGAGGAGGCGGGCGGCTCCAAGGCTCCCATCGCCCGGCTGGCGGACAAGATCGCCGGGGTGTTCGTGCCGGTGGTCATGTCCATTGCGGCGGTGACCTTCCTGGCGTGGATGATCGCCGGGTATTCTCTGGAATTTGCTCTGAACTGCGCCATTTCCGTGCTGGTGATTTCCTGCCCCTGCGCCCTGGGACTGGCCACGCCGGTGGCCATTATGGTGGGCACCGGCCGGGGGGCCCAAATGGGTGTGCTGTTCAAAAACGCGGAGGCCCTGGAAAATCTCCACCACATCGATACCGTGGTGCTGGACAAGACGGGCACCCTGACCACCGGCAAGCCGGAGGTCACGGACATTCTTCCGGGCAGCGCCGGCATGAGCAAGTTAATGGGCGCCGCCGCCGCTTTGGAGTGTAAGTCCGAGCATCCCTTCGCCAAGGCGATTCTCACAAAAATGGGATCTAACCCCTATACCCCGGCGGAGGACTTTGAGACACTGCCCGGCCGGGGCGTGGCGGGCACGGTCAATGGAGTGCGCTGCTACGGCGGAAACGGGCGGCTGATGGAGGAGCTGGGGGTGACGATTCCCCCTATGGAAGATCTGGCCCGGCAGGGAAAGACACCCCTCCACTTTGCCGACGAGCGGGGGCAATACCTGGGCACCATCGCCGCCGCGGATGTGCTGAAGCCGGATTCGGTGGAAGCGGTGAAGGCTATGAAAGAATTAAAGCTTGACGTAGTCATGCTTACAGGCGATAATGAAGCTACAGCCAGGGCCATTGCCGGGAAAGCGGGGATCGAGCATGTGATCTCCGATGTGCTGCCTACGGATAAGGCCGGGGCGGTGCGAAAGCTGCAGGAACAGGGCCGCAAGGTTCTCATGGTAGGCGACGGCATCAACGACGCCCCTGCCCTGGTCACCGCCGACGTGGGCATGGCCATTGGGGCGGGCACCGATATCGCTATGGAGTCGGCGGACGTGGTGCTGATGAACAGCTCCCTGGGGGCGGTCAGCGGCGCGGTGGAGCTGAGCAAGGCCACCATCCGGAATATCCGGGAGAATCTGTTCTGGGCCTTTTTCTACAACACCCTGGGCATTCCGGTGGCGGCGGGGGCTCTGTATATCCCCTTCGGCCTGCTGCTGACCCCTATGCTGGGCGCCGCCGCCATGAGCATGAGCAGCCTGTTTGTGGTGAGCAACGCTTTGCGCCTGCGGCTGTTCAAGCCGAAAACCGTCCCGGCGGCTGTTCAGACAGAACAGGGAAACACAGAAGAAATCAAATTGGAGGAGGAACCCATTATGAATACGGTAGTCATCAAAGTAGAAGGCATGATGTGCAATCATTGCAAGGCCCGGGTAGAGAAGGTGTGCAAGGCCGTTCCCGGCACTGTGGACGCGGTGGTAGATTTGCAGGCGAAAACCGTCACCGTCACCGGCGACGCGGATGTGGCGGCTCTGAAGCAGGCCATTACCGACGCGGATTACCAAGTGGTGGAGTAAAATGGCAAAAGACATTTGGTTCGATTCCTGCGGCCAGGGAAAGATCCACGGCTGCCGCTGGGAGCCGGAGGGAAGGCCCAGAGGGGTCGTTCAAATTGTCCACGGCATTGCGGAGTTTGCCCAGCGGTATGAGGGCTTTGCGGATTTTTTGACGAAGCAGGGCTTTCTGGTGGTGGCGGAGGATCACATGGGCCACGGCCGGTCTATCAACGGCGGCGGGATCCGGGGGTATTTCCACGGGGGCTGGTTTGCCGCCGTGGAGGATACCCATCGTCTCATGACCATGACCCGGGAGGAGTACCCGGATATCCCCTATATCCTCTTCGGCCATTCCATGGGCTCCTTTATGGCAAGAACCATCCTGTGCCGGTATCCGGACGGGGAGCTTACCGCCGCCATTCTCTGCGGCACCGGCTGGCAGCCAACCTCTGCCATGCCAGCTGTAATTGCCTTGACCAAGGCGGTATGCAAGCGGGCGGGACAGACCAGCTGCAGCCGCCGGCTGGATCGGCTGATCTTCGGTAGTTACAACCGGAAGGTGGAGCATCCCCGCACCGGCTATGACTGGCTGACCCGGGACAATGCCGTTGTGGACGCATATGTTGCCGACCCTCTGTGCGGCTTCGTGGCCACCACCGGCCTGCTCCGGGATATGATGGAAGGCATCTACTACATCCAGAAGCCGGAAAATCTGGCGAAGATGAACAAGAACCTGCCAGTATTCTTTATTGCCGGGGGAGACGATCCGGTGGGCAATTACGGCAAGGGCGTCGTTCAGGCGGCCCGGGCCTTCCGAAAAGCGGGAATGAAGGACGTGGATCAGAAGATCTACCCCCTGTGCCGCCATGAGATCCTGAACGAGATCAACCGGCGGGAGGTTTACAAAGACATTCTGGGGTGGATCGAGAGCCGTATCCCGGCGGCTGTGAACGAGGTATAACGGAGAATCTCTCCAACGCTTCATTTTTGAAGGAGGCAATCATTGTGTTTGACCGTTATTAAATGCGGGGCGGATACTGTCTTGCCGCGCTTATGCTGATTCTGATCTTGGGCCTTGGCGGCGCCGGGTGTGCCGGTCAGCCGGAAGAAACTTCCGGAACTGTCCAAACCATATCCGCTTCCCTCCCCGGGGAGTCCGATACGGAGCCTGCGGAGACCCCGGACATACCGGAACTGCCTCTGGTTTCTGACGCCTATTTTAACGATTCCTTCGCGTCTGTGGACTATCCTGTGTTCACCCACCGGATGTATTATCACATCCCCCGGGTCAACCTGGAGCTTCCTCAGATTGAGGAAGTGAATGATCAGATCTATACAGAGCTGTACCATGGGCTTTTGGAGGAAAGCGTGGTGGAATGTCCCGACTTTCCCAGTCTGGCACAGCTGGCGTATTCCTACGGCGTGAAGGACGAAGCGCTGCTTTCCGCGTTCGGTATGACCCGGGAGGAATACCGGGAAGCGCTGGAAGCGGCGGCGGAGGAGCGGTGCCGCGAGCTGTATGAACAGAACTCCGCCGGAATCCAGGAGGAAAGCTACTACCAGAAAGCGCTGACCTGGACCCGGGAAAATCTGGACGGGGCAAGGCCCTATATAGACGCCGGCGGGGACCTGTGCGCGGCCATGATTATCGGAACCGTAGACGGCGACGGGGCAGAGGGGTTTGCGCTGAATCTGACCGGCACCGGGGAGCCGATGGATCCTTCCGTCTTTGGAGACGTTACCCAGCCCAATCACTATGAATAAAGAATAAACCCAAGCCCCGGCAGCTTGTATCCCTAAGACAGGCGGCCGGGGGAACATCAGCGTCAAATCGCCTTTTGATGCTGGGAAAGAAAATAACCTGGCAATTTTAAAAAGTACGTTTTATTGGACAATTAAACTGCTAGAATACAACCACAAAGACAAAGGAGCGATGGGTATGTATTCTATGCGTTATGTGTGCGGACACGTTCAGGTGTATGACGAAAACGGACGGTTCCTGTTTTCCGCGGACACCGAATGGGAAGCCAGAGAGGAACTGGAGGAGTATGCGGAATCTGCGGCTTGATATCTGCTATGACGGCACCCGCTACCGGGGGTGGCAGCGTTTGCCGGGAAGGGACGACACCATTCAAGGAAAGCTGGAGACGGCCCTTTCCCGGATCCTGGGGGAGGAAATTGAGATCAGCGGAAGCGGCCGCACCGACGCCGGGGTTCACGCCCGGGGCCAGGTAGCCAACTTCCACTGCCAAAGCCAAATGCCGTCCGGTGAGATTCTGGCGAATCTGCGCCGGTATCTGCCGGAGGATATTGGCATATACTCCTGTAAGGACGTCTCGCCCCGGTTCCATGCCCGGCTGAACGCCAAGGAAAAGACCTACTGCTACCGGATCTGGAACAGCGACCGGCCCTGTGTGTTTCAGCGCCGGTATGTGACGGTGATGGAGGAGCGGCTGGACACCGGGGCCATGGAGCGGGCGGCGGAATACCTTTTGGGCGAGCATGACTTCTCCGCCTTCTGCGGCAATGCCAAAATGAAAAAGTCCACGGTTCGCTTTATCCGTTCCATTGAGATCCGGCGCTGCGGGGAGGAACTGCGGATCTTTGTCACCGGCAACGGCTTCCTGCACAGCATGGTGCGCATTCTGGTGGGCACCTTAGTGGAAGTGGGCAGGGGAGACCGGGATCAGGATTCCATTCCCCGGCTTTTCGGCGGCAAGCGGGCGGAGGCAGGCTTCCTGGCCCCGGCCCAGGGACTGTGTCTGATGGAGGTAATGTATTGAATATTCAGATTTTCGGCAAGGCCAAGTGCTTTGATACCAAAAAGGCGGAACGCTGGTTTAAAGAGCGGCGGATCAAGTTCCAGTCCGTTGATTTGAAAAAATACGGCATGTCTCCCAAGGAATTCGACAGCGTCCTGCGGGCGGTGGGGGGCATCGACAAGCTCATCGACTGGGAAGGGAAGTCCCCGGAGATCACCCTGATGAAGTACATGGATGACCCAATCGCCAAGGAGGATAAGGTCTTTGACGACCCCGCTCTGATGAAAACGCCGGTGGTGCGCAACGGCAAGCAGGCCACGGTAGGCTACTGCCCGGAGGTCTGGGCTGCCTGGGAATAGAATACAGCTGTGAACAAAAGCGGTTTTCTTTGTAGAGAAAACCGCTTTTTGCAGCATTTTGGAAAAAAGTCACGGTGACATCTTGCGAAAGTCACAAAAAGATGATAAACTGGGAGGAAATCATGACCAAAATGATTCGGCTTATCCATGACTTTGTCTGGGGGGCGCCGGCGCTGATCTGCATCATCGGCGTGGGGCTGTATCTGAGTGTCCGGCTGAAATTTGTCCAGATCACTCTGTTTCCCAGGGCGATCAAAACCTTTGTCCGGCAGCTGCGCCGGGAGTCGAAAACGGGACAGGGGACATCCCCCTTTCAGGCCCTGTGTACCGCTTTGGCGGCCACCGTAGGCACCGGGAATCTGGTGGGCGTGGCCGGGGCCATCTGCCTGGGCGGGCCGGGAGCCGTATTCTGGATGTGGATCTGCGGCATTTTGGGCATGGCAACCAAATTTGCCGAGGTCACTTTGGCGGTGCGCTACCGGATCAAAAGCGAAAACGGCTATATCGGCGGGCCTATGTATGTGATCACCCAGGGCTTGGGGAAACGATTCGCGCCCCTGGCGGTATGCTACAGCCTGTTCGGTGCTATAGCCGCCTTTGGTGTGGGAAATACTACCCAGGTCAACGCCATGCTCTCCGGGATCAACGGCATGCTGTCCCGGCTGGGGGTGGAAGCCTCCCCGGCGGGAAACGCCCTGATGGGAGGCGCGCTGGCGATCCTCATTGGAGCCATGCTTCTGGGCGGGGCGGCACGGATCGGCGCAGTGGCGGAAGGGCTGGTGCCGTTTGTGTCCGTTGGGTATATTTTGCTGTGCGCCGGTGTGCTGATCGTCCATGGAAACGACATTCCGGGGGCCCTCTGGAGTATCCTTCAGGGCGCTTTTTCTCCCCGGGCGGTGACCGGCGGCATGCTGGGCTCTGCCTTTCAGGCTCTGCGGATCGGATGCAGCCGGGGGGTCTTTACCAACGAAGCGGGCATGGGCACCGCGTCCATTGCCCACGCTGCCGCGGAGACGGAGCATCCGGCGGAGCAGGGGCTGATGGGGATCGTGGAGGTGTTTCTGGATACCATTGTGATCTGCACCCTGACGGCCCTGGTGATTTTGGTCAGCGGCGTGTCCATTCCCTATGGGACGGATGGAGGCGGGGAGCTGACCGGCAGGGCTTTTTCCCTGGTTTACGGGGATGGGGCCTACTTCTTCCTGGCCGGGGCCCTGACATGCTTTGCCTTTGCCACAGTGCTGGGCTGGGGACTGTATGGGGCAAGATGCGCCCAGTTCCTCTTTGGCCCAAAGGCCTGGAAATTCTTTGCAGCTGCTGAGATGGCGGCGGTGGTAGCCGGGGCCTGTATGAATACCGAAACCGTCTGGATGCTGGCGGAAACGGTAAACGGCCTGATGGCAATTCCCAATTTGATCGCCCTGGCAGGCCTGTCCAAAGAGGCGGCCCGTCTTACGGAAGAATATAAAAAATCCGGCGAACAGCAAGCCGGTGGAGGTATCTTATGCAGATTTCTATAAACGCCAACCGTTGTGAACCCTCCCCTATGCGCAAATTCCACCCGTACGCCTTGGCCGCTGAGAAAAAAGGGAAGAAGATCTATCACCTGAACATCGGCCAGCCGGATCTGCCCACGCCCAAGGCTTACTTTGAAGCGGTGCGCAGTTTCGACGAGCGTACCCTGGCCTATGCCGAGTCTCCCGGTATGCCGGTGCTGGTGGACGCCATCCGGGGCTATTATTCCAAGCTGGGGGTGGATCTGGCGCCGGAGGATGTGCTGGTCACCACCGGCGGCAGCGAAGCGCTGCTGCTGACCTGTCTGAGCATTCTGGATCCTTACACAGAAGTGATCATTCCCGAGCCCTACTATCCCAACTACACCACCTTCGTCCATGCCGCCGGCGGCGTCATCCGGGCCCTGCCCACCAATCCCTGGGAGGGCTACCGCTACGCCAAGCGGGAGCGGATCGAAAGCCTCATCACCAAAAACACCCGGGCCATTCTCATCACCAACCCCGGCAACCCCACCGGTGTGGTGCTGGACGAGCAGGAGATGCGGATGATCGCGGATATTGCCAAGGAGCACAACCTGTTTCTGATCTGTGATGAGGTATACCGGGAATTCTGCTATGACGATAAGTTCGGCGTGCCCACCATGGCCCGGTTCCGGGACATTGATGAAAACCTGGTAATCATCGATTCGGTGTCCAAGCGGTTCTCCGCCTGCGGCGCCAGGGTGGGCTGTGTGGTCACCCGGAATCAGGAGCTGCAGGCGGCGCTGCTGAAGTTCTGCCAGTCCCGGCTGTCGGTAGCCACCATTGACCAGATCGGCGCTTCGGCGCTGTACTCTGTGGATCAGGACTTCTTCCGCGTCTGTAAGGCGGAATACCAGCGCCGCCGGGATACGGTGATCTCCAAGCTGCGGAAGATCCCCGGTGTGGTGGTGGAGGAGCCTATGGGGGCCTTCTATGTCATGGCGAGCCTTCCTGTGGACGACGCGGACAAGTTCCAGTATTGGCTGCTGGAGCACTTTGACTACCGGGGGGATACGGTGATGTTCGCCCCGGGCGCGCCCTTCTACGAAACGCCGGGCAAGGGCGTCAACGAGGTGCGGATCGCCTATGTGCTGAAGCAGGAGGATCTGGAACGGGCCATGGACGCTCTGGCTATGGGCATTTCCCAATACCAGCGTCTGGTAATGAAGGTCAAGCCTGTGGCGGTGGACTAAAATTGTTTAAAAGAGAATCCGTATAAATCAAACAACACCCTGTTCAAATTTCCCGGCTTGCTGTGCCAAGCTGGGAAATTTGTTTTAGAAGTGAGCGATGCCTCGGGGCCGGAAAGTCGCGCACCCGCCCCGCTTTCGTTTCGCCCATCCTTTTTCATCGGCATATTTTGGAAACAGCCACTTTTTTAAAAAGTTCGGAATTCTGGTAAATAATCCTAGGATATCCTGCGTTATCATGTAAGAAAATAGGAAAATGATTTTGCTTTTCCCAAACTGGCTTCGACTGCTTGCGCTTACTCCGGCGTGTATACTGAAGCCATATCACGAAAGGGGAGAGGCGGATGCGAAGATGGCTGTTATTTGGGCTCCTGTCTTGCTGGGTGCTGCTGGGATTGGGGGCGGTGGAAAAAACCGGTTCCCTCCGGGTGACGCTGAGGCAGGGAGAACAGGCGGTTTCCGGCGGAACGGTGACGCTGCATCAGGTGGGGGAGCCGGCGGCAGGCGGCTACCGGCTGACGGAGGAATTCGGGGGCGGCCTGATCAAGGAGGAGGACGCCGGCAGCGGCCTCCTGGCCCAGTGGCTGTGGGAACAGGTTCAGGGGCAAGGTGTCGTACTGCCTCTGGATGACGAGGGAACCGCGGAGTTTACCGAGCTTGCTCCGGGGCTGTATCTTCTGGCCCAGACTCAGACTGACCAGATCGGGGAGCCTATGGAGGCGATGCTGGTGGGTATGCCCCAGGGGGGACAGTGGAACTGCCAGTTGATGGCGCAAGCGCAGCAGGCATGGGATCCGCCGCCCAAAACCGGCCAGCATCCGGCGCCCATCGTTGCCGCCATGGCCCTGGTACTGTCCGGGCTGGGGCTTGTGATGCTGATAGACGGCAGGAATAAAAGAATGTAACGGAAGGAAAAGAGATCCCCGCCCGGCAGCTCCGCTGCCAGGCGGGAAATCTCTTTTTTCGGAGAAAAGTATTGACAAAAGTCAAATGGCCGGTTATAATAACTAAGCATGTTTGCGAGAGTGTTGGAATGGTAGACAAGCACGTTTGAGGTGCGTGTGGTTACGCCGTGTGGGTTCGAGTCCCATCTCTCGCACCACCAGGCAGGGCCTGGAGCCAATGCGCTCCGGGCCTTTTGCTTTCTCGCAGATTACCGCCCGGTAACGGAACTGGCATCTATAGTGTTGGGATGTTCCAGATAAGAACGCTGATAAGGATACGATCTGTGTCCCTGTCAGCGTTCTTTTTATTGCCATGCAGCGTTCCCTTCTCCGTCCGTAAGCGCTGGGATCTTCCTACGGTGTTGGGTAGGACGATGGTTTTGCGGCGCGCCCGGGATCATCCATTTACGCTTCCTTTTTGACGGACAGGAAGGTGGATGGGTATTTCTTACAGGTCAGCAGGCTTACCGTGATCAGCAGAATGCCGCAGGCAATGACGCCGGGAAGGGCGGCGCCGATGCCGAAGGGCTGGCCTGCCAGCTTCCAGCCGATGCACACCACAAAGCCGCCCACCATACCGGCAATGATTCCGGCGTTGGTGGCCTTCTTCCAGAACAGGGCCGCAAAGGCAGGCAGGCCCGCCGCGGCCGCGTAGAAGGTCCAGGCGAACATGAGAATCTGGTAGGCGTTTTTCAAGTAAAGCGCGATGGCCAGGGCGCCCAGAGGCAAAATGATGGAGAAGATCCGGGACAAAAGCATCTCTGTTTTATCCTTCATATTTGGGCAGAGGGTTTTGCCGATGTCGCTGACACAGGCCTGAACAGACACCAGAAGATAGCTGTCCGCTGTGGACATGATTACGGAAAGAAGTCCGGACAGGGCCAAACCGGTAAGGCCGATGGGTAAAATGGTAATGGCCAGGGCGGGCACCACCGCGTCGGTGTTTCCGTAGCCGGCGATGACCTCATCGGGCACCAGCTGATGGGCCGCAAGCCCCATGAAGTACACCAGAATGATGGTGACGCCATAGACGGCGGTGCCCAGGAACATCCCCTTCTTGGCGGATTTGCGATCCTTGGCGGCAAAGGCGCGCTGCCACATCTCCGCTCCTGCCATGGTAAATACCAAGTAGGTGACGATATCGCCGATGATGTCGCCGTTGATATAGGGCTTGGCCAGCTCCGGCGTCTGGGTCATCAGGTTTTCCATGAAGTTACCGATACCGCCAATCTTAATGATTGAGGCGGTGGGGATCAGAATGTATACAAAGAGCAGCAGCATATAAAACTGCAGCACATCGGTATAAACCACGCCAAAAAGGCCGGCGGTGGCGGTGTAGACCATAAACACCACCGTGGCAATCAACGCGCCCATTTCGTAGGTAATGCCGAACTCATTGCCCAGCATATTGACGATGGTGGCGGTGGCGGTGACCTGGGAGGCCACGGTGCCCATCATGGTGAAGGCGATCATAGCCGCCAGGATAATCTTTGCGGTTTTGCCGAACCGACGCTCAAAAAGCTCCGGGATGGAGGCAATGTTGTACTGTGTGCCAATGTCGGAGATTCTGCCGCAATAGCCCGAAAACAGAAACATGCCCAGCAGGTACGGAATGGCGGTCATGACGGCCTTGAAGCCATCGGAATAAGCCACCCCTGCCCGGCCCATGAGCCCGCTGCCGCCGATGATGGTTGCGCAAACCGTGGCCATCAGTACCAGGGGGCCAAAGGAGCGGCCGGCTGTGTAATAGTCATCGGAATTGTTGATTCTTTTGACTACCACAAATCCGATGGACACCATGGAAATCAGGTACACCACGATGATGGCAAGGTCGATCATGTGCAGTTGGCTGTGATCCATTAATAATTCCCCTTTCTGTTCCTGAGGAATCTCTGAATAAACCGTCTGCGGCTGAGCGCCGGATCTTTTGCCCCATCCGCGCAGTTCAAAAAGCGGGAAATACATACAGTATTCCGCCCCTTTTGAATTTTCGGCTGAGCCGGAATTTCCCGGCGTCAGCGCTTGCCGATTGCATCAGAGCTTTCCTAAAAAAATAAAGTCGTCCACACAAGGTGGCCGACAAACCTACACGATAAAACACCACTGAAATAAGCACGCGAAAATGAAAGGGCCTGCACATTCCGTAACCATGGAAATGTTTTCAAATAACGCAAAAGATTCATCGAACAATATGTGTATATTATACAATAAAACCCCTTTGAAAATATGAACCATTTGTAAACAGCACAGGTGGCGAAATAAAAACATTTCATAAGGAAATTGGCGATTTTGTACAAAGAGTTGTATTTTTCGGGGGAATTCCCTCCGTAGCTTTGCCGCGAAATGACCGACTCTCCCCAAACCGGAAGTGTTTTCATTTCATTCCTCCGGGGTAGGCTCCGCCGGCGTTTGGAAGAACATGGCCTGCTGTAAAAATGAATTATACGGACGCTTTTCCATAGATTGTGATATGGAGGTCTCTACTAGGCGTCTCGATGCTGATCCGACGGATCGGGTGTTATGTTCGGCTTTTCGGTAAGCATGGAGACAGCCTGTCACCATTACAATGAGAAAGAAGGTATTTTACTAGGATCCTCAGACAGATTTCCAAAGCGTACAGCCGCCAAGAAAGAGGAAGATTATCAGTTGGCAGCGGATTGTTACAAGGGGGATTTCTTATACTGCTTCTTGATTAAATTCCCATGCTGCATACAGCGATACCAAAAATGAAAGCCATCAAAAATGTTTGGTTTTTCCGTTGTTTCAGAGACTTTTATAGTAAAGTTAAATCCTATAATCAAGAAATTGTAATATAGGAACCGGGGCAAAGCTGAACGGACTGTGCCGGTTTTCGGAACCGGAAAAAGCAATTGAGGATGCAGCAAAGCGGCATCCTCAATTTTTATCAAAACAGGCGGTTTTTTAGTGAAAAGTCTCCCAATGATTTGTTTTTTACAGATATCCCCCTTGGGCCAAGCGCTGCCGGACAGTGGGGAATTGCTCCATGTGGGTATTGGGGATGAATTTGGCTGCCTGCATCCGCACCAGAAAATCCGGTACGGATGCAAATTGCAGGCAGTACAGGTTTTCCGCCAGATCCCGGACTTTGGCAAGGGAATTTCGATCCAGGAGCAACAATCTGGCCCCCTCCAAAGAGGTGTTGGGGATGCAGATATATTTCTCTCTGGGAAGATCCGGGAAGATGCCAATGGTGATGGCGGCTTCCAGGTCCGAGTGGGCGGGAAAGGCCCCGGAGAGAACGCAAGCTTCCAACTCATCCTGCTCCACGCCTACGGTGTCCAGCAGACACTGGATCATGGTATAGGCAGCGGCTTTGGTATCCAAGTACTGCCGGATATCCCCCTGGCTGAAATACAGCGGGATCCCTTCCGCAGATTCTTCCGCCAGGGCGTAGACCGCGGCGTACTGCCGCTCCCGGGGGATGTACCGGATTCGGTCTGAGGCCTGGGGATCCAGTTCTCCCGCAATGTTGATCCAGCCGTTTATCCGCATCTGGGCGAGAAGATCGATGATGCCGGAACCGCAGATGCCCACGGGCTTTTCCCCGTCAATGGTGGTAAAGGAAAGTTCTTTGCCCTGGATGCGCACTCTGTCAATGGCGCCGGGGGCCGCCCGCATGCCGAAGGGGCTGATGTAGCCTTCCAGAGCGGGCCCGGCGGCGCCTGCCCCCGCCATCATCCAATCCCGGTTTCCGATGACCAGCTCCCCGTTGGTGCCGATGTCAAAAAACAGGCGGGGCTTGGAACTGCTTTGCAGATCCGCTTTCAGCAGGCCGCTGACAATATCCCCGCCGATGTAGTTGGAGGCGGCGGGGAACAGATAGACGATGCCGCCGAAGTCCAGTCCCAATTCCCCGCCAAAGAACCAGCCCGGCTCTGTGGTCACCGGGGCATAGGGGGAGGCGAAAACCGTCCAGGCGTCCAGCTGAAGCAGAAAGTGGATCATGGCGGTATTGCCCGCCACAGTCATCACCGGGCACCGGTCTGCGGGAATGCCGGAACTTTCCGTCAGCTTGTCCAGCAATTCCTGAATGGTCTCCACAGCGGCCCGGTGCAGATCCTCCCGGCGGGCGGGGTCTTCCATGCAGTAGGTGATCCGGGTGAGAATGTCGGTGCCGTACCGGATCTGCCGGTTGACCGTCTTTTCCTCCGCCACCACCGCGCCGCTGTTCATATCCACCAGCTGCATGACAATGGTGGTGGAGCCGTAGTCCGCCGCCAGGCCGTAGTGGCGCTGCCGGGTGTCCCCCGGCTCCACATCTACCGCCGCCCAATCCCCTTCCCGGCGAACGAGACTCACGGTGATGTTTCCGCCCTGGGAGCGGAACAGGGGGTGCAGCCGCCGCAAAACCGGCAAAGGGAAATGAACCGGGGAATAGCCTTCTTCAGCCAAAGCGCGCCGAATCCGGCTGTGATCGCTGACGGGATCCCCCTCTTCCGGGGCGGGGAGGGAGAGATATATTTTTTCACTGAGACCCTGCATGGAGCGGCTCCTTTCGTAACGTTTCTTCATGAAAAGCGCATAAGGCAAAACGGCTTTGTTAGCCGTAAAAGAGGGGAGCGCCGGGATTTATCGGCCCAAGGACTCCCATGACAGGGTACGACAGATGGAGGGATTTGTCAAGACGCACCGTTGACAAACCCGCGTCAGCCATTATAATGAAAGAAAAATGCGGAAGAGGCGATGAATGTGCTGGCATACACCTATGTAAACAAAGGGGATCTCCGACTTTTGGACAAGCCTAAGCCGATGCTCCAGGCCCCAACGGATGCCATTGTCCGGGTGACTTTAGGAAGCATCTGCACCAGCGATCTGCATATCAAGCATGGCTTGGTGCCCAGAGCGGTGCCCGGGATCACCCTGGGACATGAAATGGTAGGCGTTGTAGAGCAGGTGGGGCAGGCGGTCACCAAGGTGCGGCCCGGAGATCGGGTGACGGTGAATGTGGAGACCTTTTGCGGGGAATGCTTCTTCTGTAAGCACGGCTGGGTGAACAACTGCACCGACCCCGACGGAGGCTGGGCCCTGGGCTGCCGGATCGACGGCGGGCAGGCGGAGTTCGTCCGGGTGCCCCGGGCGGATCAGGGGCTGAACAAAATCCCGGACGCCGTGTCCGATGAGCAGGCCCTGCTGGTGGGGGATGTGCTGGCTACCGGCTTTTGGGCGGCGAAGATCTCGGAAATCAAACAGGAAGATTCGGTGCTGATTATCGGCGCGGGGCCTACGGGAATCTGTACCCTTCAGTGCGTCCGGCTGTACGGGCCCAGAACCATTCTGGTCTGCGACAAGGACGAGGCACGGCTTGCCTTTGTCCGGGAGCATTACCCGGAGGTGATCGCCGTAAGGCCGGAGCAGGTACAGAGGGCGGTGAAAACCCATTGCCCCAACGGCGGGGCGGATGCGGTGCTGGAAGTGGCTGGAACGGAGGATACCTTCCGAATGGCCTGGCAGCTGGCCCGGCCCAATGCCATCGTCACGGTGGTGGCCCTGTACGACGGGCCTCAGGTGCTGCCTCTTCCGGATATGTACGGCAAGAACCTGACCTTCAAAACCGGCGGCGTGGACGGCTGCAACTGCGACGAGACGTTGGCGCTCATCGCCCGGGGCAAGCTGGACACCAGGGCGCTGATTACTCACCGGTACCCTCTGAGCCGGATCGAAGAGGCCTACCGCCTGTTTGAAAACCGGAAGGACGGGGTAATCAAGGTGGCGATCTGCCCGGACGCGTAAGGGGACTCGGGCGCGGCTTCAAAATTAAACTGATGACTGCGTGTATGCGCGTTCATCCTGACCGCTGACCGGCTTGGCGGACTTTTCTATTTTATGCTTATCGACTTGATTCAGCAACAAATTTACGTACTCCCAAACAGACTGCGGCCCATTGGTTCCACCGCAAGCCCCCTCAAGAAAGCAATCTCAAGGCTGGGCGGTGAATCGGATGCGGTGTACCGATTTGGGCACCGACCTATTCAGCGGCGAAAGGGTATACCGGCACTTACCAAGCGCGTGCCAGGAGGGGTCCGGGGAGGGCGGGCGGCGAATCGCCGCGGATGATGGGCGCGGGAGCTGGCCAGCGTTCAGCGCCTCCCCGGTCGGCTTCTTTGCTTCCTTTCTTGCCGAGGCGGATTTTATTCCAAGGTGGATCTGGGGATTGTGAAATACCGCTTTGAGGCGGGCATGGGGAAGGAAAACGTTACATAGTAAACACAGGCCCGGGGCAGCGAAAGCCGCTCCGGGTAATGATTACTCTGAAAAAGGAACTGTTTCCTGCTCCAAAGCCTGAAACAGCGCGCCTTCCAGGCGGATCACATCCTCCACCGGAATGAGGGTTCCATCCTGAAAGATCAGACAGCCAAATTGGCTGTCTATTTTTTTGAGCCTTCCGGTGAGATCCACATAAGCCCCGCCGGCTTTCCTGTCATCGGGCCTAAAATAGGTGACGGTGATCTGGGGCAGCTCCAAAAGGCGCTGCTGAAGAAACAGAAGCTTCCGATCCAGCTCCTCCTTTGCCGAGTCATCCAGGTGGATCCTGGTTTCCGTCAGCCGGCCGACTTCCGACACAACCGCGTCATAGCCGGTCAGGGCGGCGAAGGGACTGAACTGGGCGGCTCGATCCTGGGGGGACATCCGGGGATGCCTGGTAGAGGTGGGGTGGGGCAGGTGGATGATATCGTCATAGCGGTGAGGGCCGTTTGGATCCTTCATTCCGGGTTTCCTCCTTGTTTTTTACAGGGAAATGGTTTCCGGGTAAGCGTCCTCAATCAGAACATAGGGACAGTTTGCTTCCCGGCACCGAGCCAGATAGCGGCGGTTATCTTCCAGTACCGACTCCATGGTGCAGCCGCTGTCCTCCAGACGATGCTCGATCACGTTGGCATAGCCCAGGATATCCTGAAAATGCCGCCGGATATAGCGTTCGGTCATAATCAGGCAGCAAAAGCGGATGTGGGGAAGATATTCTTCGGAAAAATTCCGCTTCCAGCTCAGGGGAATATAGCACCCCTCCACGATCAGGTTTTGCCGGTTTTCAATGGCGGTTTTTACCATTTCCCGGACAATGGGCCAAAGATAATTTTCCAGAGCCTCGTCATCTTCCGGGGTCAGCGGGGTGTTGCCGCTGCGGATCAGCCCCATTTTCAGGTGATCTATGGAAAGGTAAGGGTAGTGATGCGTTTCCAGAAGCTTTTGGGCAAGGGCGGTCTTGCCGGTGTGGGAAGCTCCGGTGATGAGAATGACCATCGTATTTCCTCCTATGCCTTGTGGCCGCCGATCTGCTGGTTCCGGTCCCGGGCGGTGGCCCCCTCTTCTAAGTTCATGCCCTTTAATATGGCGTTTTTTCCATATTTCTTTTGAATGGCCAGCAAGGCCTGCTGCATCCGCCGCTCTTTTTCCAGGGCGGCGGCTTCCTGCTGCTGTTGGGCCAGGGCATCTTCGTCGGTAAAAAAGTCCAGCTGCTGGCATTCCTCCTGCTTTGGCAGGCTGGCTTCCGCCAACACATGATTTGCCGTCACATTCAGCCGGCGAACCAGAAGGTCAAAGTTTACGATCCGGTCGAACAGCTCCATGACCGCTGCCATAATTCGCTTTGTGGAGGCGGTATGGACGCCTAAATTGACTGTGCCGTGGGCGTGCTTGGGGATCTTCCGACCGTAGTGGTCTACCGTCACCGGGCCCTTGTAGGCTTTGCGCCGCTGGGGATCCGACAGATTCTCGATATCGTAGCCCAGGGTGAGCACGATCTGATCCGTCACCAGCCCCTTGTCCACCAGATCCAGAGTAAGAAGGTCCGTCATTTCCCGGACGATCAGCCTGGCTTTCTCCGCTGTATAGGGGCAGTGGAGGACCTGGCCGGAGCTGATGGAGTTGGTGCTGGGCTTGTAAGATTTGATCTGGGCGATGGTGCAGCTTTCCCAGCCCCAGGCGTGGTCGATGAGCAGCTCCGCCGATACGCCGAAGAGCTTATACAGCAGATCCTCGTTGTAGTATTCATCTTCCTTTCCGATAGAGCACCGGGCAATGTCTCCCATGGTATAAAGCCCCTGCTTTTCCAGCTTGCTGGCATATCCCTTTCCCACCCGCCAAAAATCTGTCAGAGGCCGGTGGGCCCAAAGGGTTTGGCGGTAGCTCAGTTCATCCAGCTGGGCGATTCGCACGCCCTTTTCGTCGGCGGGAATGTGCTTTGCCACAATGTCCATGGCCACCTTGGCCAGGTACAGATTGGTGCCGATGCCTGCCGCGGCGGTGACGCCGGTGGCATGCAGCACCTCCAGGATCAGCTTCCGGGCAAATTCCCGGGGGGATAGGCGGTAGGTGTGCAGATAGGCGGTGGCGTCGATAAAAACCTCATCGATGGAATACACATGGATATCTTCCGGCGCTACGAATTTCAAGTAAATTTCATAGATCCTGGCGCTGGTTTCCATGTACATGGCCATTTGAGGCGGGGCCACAATATAGTCCAGGGCCGCTTCCGGGGTGGACTGAACCAGGGTGTTGTCCCAGGAGGCGGTGCAAAACCGGTGATCCGGCAGCGCCGCCAGACGGGCCGCGTTCACTTCCTTCACCTTCTGAACCACTTCGAACAGCCGGGGGCGGCCGGGGATGCCGTAGGACTTCAGGGAGGGGGAGACCGCCAGACAGATGGTTTTTTCCGTGCGACCGGGATCCGCCACCACCAGGTTGGTGGTCATGGGATCCAGCCCCCGCTGAATGCACTCCACCGAGGCGTAAAAGGATTTTAAGTCAATGGCGATATAGGCTTTTGGCTGCATCCGGATACGCCTCCTGTTTATTTTCGATCTTATGTTTACAATAGCGCATTTTTTCCCTTCTGTCAACACTTTGGAGGGAAAGAACGGGTTTCCGGAGGATCTATTTTTGCCGCTTTCTTATGGGGATTATTCACAGCCCGGGAGGAAGAAGCATGGGGGAAATATGGCAGATACTTCAAAAATTTGAAATAAATGATAAAGCTGGCGAAAAAGTGTTGACATTTTGAAAAGGGCGGCTATAATTAGTTTGAATTATTTAGTTAAAATAATTTACTTAATTTATTTGAAAGGAATTTTCACTATGAACATTACATATGAAGAAATCCGGGATCTGATCGTGGATACGCTGAGCTGCGACGAGGACAAGCTGACCTTGGACACCAATTTGTTCACCGATCTGGAGATCGACTCTTTGGAGGCTGTGGAGCTGTCTCTGGCTCTGGAGGAGAAGTACGGCGTCGGCATTGCCGATGAGGATATGCCCAACGTGAAAACCGTCCGGGATGTAATGGAATACGTGGCCAGCCACAAGCAGTAAGCCATGAACCAGGAAGAATTATATCGCTTGATGGCGGAGTTTGATCGCTCCGGTCTGTCGGAACTGCGCTGGAAGCAGGGCGAAAGGTCCATTGTATTGAAGAAAAGCACTGCTTCCGCTGCTGCCGGGACGCCGGCAGCAGCGCCCTTTTCTAAGGAAGCCGCTCCCGGGCCCCAGCTTCAGGAGGCGGAGGATGTAATTTTGGTGAAGGCCCCGCTGGTGGGCACCTTCTACGCCGCCTCCGGCCCGGGAGAACCGCCCTTTGTAACCCTGGGCCAGAGGGTGGAGAAGGGCCAGACCCTTTGCATTCTGGAAGCGATGAAAATGATGAGCCAGGTGAGCGCCCCGGAAAGCGGCGTGGTATCGGAAATCTGCGTATCCAACGGCGAAACCGTAGGTTACGGCACAGTGCTCATTCGTTTGAAGAGGGATTAAATCATGCTGAAACGTTTGCTCATCGCCAACCGTGGTGAGATTGCCCTGCGGATCATCCGGGCCTGCCGGGAGCTGGATGTGGAGACGGTGGCGGTGTACTCCACCGCGGACGAAAACGCCCTCCATGGCCAGCTGGCCACCCAGGCCATCTGCATCGGACCGGCCAAGGCCGCGGACAGCTACCTGAATCAGGAAGCCCTGCTTCGGGCGGCGGTGATCACCGGCTGCGACGCCATTCATCCCGGCTACGGCTTTTTGTCGGAAAATCCGGAGTTTGCCGACGCCTGCCAGGCGGCGGGGCTGAAATTCATCGGCCCCAGCGGGGATGTAATCCGCCGGATGGGCAGCAAGGCCGCTGCCCGGCAGCTGGCCATTGGGGCCGGTGTGCCGGTGGTGCCCGGTTCTCAAGGAACCGTGAGGGACGAACAGGAAGCGGTTCAGATTGCCCGGGAGGTGGGGTATCCCGTGATGCTGAAGGCCTCCGCCGGCGGCGGAGGCCGGGGCATGCGCACAGCCGCCAATGAGCAGGAGATCCGGGAGGCTTTTCGAACCGCCCAGGCGGAAGCCCGGGCCTGCTTTGGGGACGACGCCATGTATCTGGAAAAGTTCATCGAACATCCCAGACACATCGAGTTCCAGATTATGGCGGATACCCAGGGCAATGTGATCCACCTGGGGGAGCGGGAGTGCTCTATCCAGCGCCGGCGGCAGAAGCTCATTGAGGAAGCGCCCTCCTTTGCTTTGTCCCCGGAGCTTCGGGCCCAAATGGGCGCCCATGCGGTGGCCCTGGCAAAACAGGCGGGCTATGTGGGGGCGGGCACCGTGGAATATGTGCTGGCCCCGGATCAGAAGTACTATTTTATTGAAATGAACACCCGGATCCAGGTGGAGCATCCGGTGACGGAGATGGTCAGCGGCGTGGATCTGGTGAAAGAGCAGATCCGTGTGACTTCCGGCCTTCGGCTGTCTCTTACCCAGGAGGAGCTGACCCTCCGGGGACATGCGGTGGAGTGCCGGATCAACGCGGAATGCCCCCGGAAGGACTTCCGGCCCAGCCCAGGCACCGTGGAATTTCTCCATCTGCCCGGGGGGCCGGGGATTCGGGTGGATACGGCCCTGTATACCGGGTGCCAGGTATCTGCCCACTACGATTCCATGGTGGCGAAGGTGATTGCCTATGGCTCCACCCGGCTGGAGGCCATCCGCCGGATGCGCCGGGCCCTGGAGGAACTGGTCATCGACGGAATCGATACCAACAGCAATTTGTCACACCTGATTATGTTCCATCCGGATTTTATCCGGGGCCATTATGACACCGACTTTGTTGCCAAACACTTGGATGAGCTGCTGGCGATCTCCAACGAGTGTGATTTGCTGGTGGGAGAGGAGGCATTATGACCCAGCTATTTCGTCAACGCCGGGACCGGATCCTGGCCTATCAGGCCATGCGCCAGGGCCGCGCCCTTTCTTTGCAGCAGCTGTGCTGTGAAGGCTGCGGCCAGGAAAGCCCTGCCATGCAGTGGAACGAGGGCCTGATGGTCTGCCCCAAGTGCGGCCATCACATGCCCCTGGGGGCCTACAGCCGCTTACACCAGCTGCTGGACGCCGGTTCCTTCCGGGAACTGGATGGGGATTTGGTGGGCCGGGATCCTCTGGAGTTTCCCGGGTATCCGGAAAAGCTGGCGGCCCTTCGGGAAAAGACCGGCCTGAAGGAAAGCGTGGTCACCGCCTACGGAACCCTGCGGGGTTACGGCGCTGTGTTCGCGGTGCTGGACAGCTCCTTTTTGATGGGCAGCATGGGCTGGGCTGTGGGGGAGAAGGTGACCCGGGCGGTGGAATACGCCGGACGGCATCGTCTGCCCCTGATCATCTTTTCCGCCAGCGGCGGCGCCCGGATGCAGGAGGGGATCTATTCCCTCATGCAGATGGCGAAAACAACCGCCGCCATTACCCGGTTTCAGCAAAATGGGGGGCTGTATATCTCCTGCCTGACCCATCCCACCACCGGCGGCGTTACCGCCAGCTTTGCCTCTCTGGGAGACGTGATGCTGGCGGAGCCCGGGGCGCTTATCGGCTTTGCCGGCCCTCGGGTCATTGAGCAGACCATCGGAGAAAAGCTCCCAGAAGGGTTCCAGCGGTCGGAGGCCCTGCTGGAAAACGGTTTTTTGGATAAGATTGTGAACCGCAGCCAATGGCCGGAGGTGCTTGCCCAGCTGCTGGCGCTGCACAAGGGAGGAAAATCATGCTGACACCGGAAGATCGGGTAAAACTGGCAAGACACAATGACCGGCCCGGGATCACCGACTACCTGGGCGCTTTGTTTACGGATTTCTTCCAACAGCGGGGCGACCGGCATTGCGGAGAGGATGAAAGCATTCTGGGAGGCATCGCCCGGTTCCACGACCAGCCGGTGACGGTTTTGGGCCACCGGAAAGGCAAAACTCTGGAGGAAAATGTGGCCTGCCGGTTCGGTATGCCCAACCCGGAAGGGTATCGGAAGGCCATTCGGATTCTGGAGCAGGCGGAAAAGTTCCGCCGCCCGGTGATCACCTTCATCGATACGCCGGGGGCCTATCCCGGAAAAGAAGCGGAAATGCGGGGCCAGGGGGATGCCATTGCCCGGTGCATGGCCTGCATGTCCGGCCTGACCGTGCCGGTGATCGCGGTGGTGACAGGCGAAGGAGGCAGCGGCGGCGCTCTGGCCCTGGGCGTTGCCAACCGGGTGCTGATGCTGGAAAACGCGGTTTACTCGGTGCTGTCCCCGGAGGGCTTCGCCTCCATTCTTTGGAAGGATCCCGGCCGCAGCGCCGAAGCGGCGGCTGTGATGAAGCTGACTGCCCAGGACCTTTATAAGGGCGGCGTCATCCAGGAGATCCTGCCGGAGCCGGAGGGCGGCGCCCACACCGATTACGCCGCCGTGTTCCGGGTGGTGGATGAAGCGTTACAGCGAAACCTTACCTTGCTGAGTAAGCAGAGCCCCCGGGCGTTGGCGGAAAGCTGCTATAAAATGTTCCGCGCCATGGGGAACGGGGGAAAGGAGCAATCATGAGCGCACCGAAAATTATATCCACAGGCCGCTGCCTGCCCCGAAAGGTACTGACCAACGACATGCTTTCTCAGATGGTGGATACCAGCGACCAGTGGATTTACACCCGCACCGGCATCCGCCAGCGGTATGTCTGTGAGGAAGAGACGGGCCTTTCCCTGGCGGAAGAGGCCGCGAGAAAGGCTCTGGCGAAAGGGGCCATCGCCCCTGAGGACATTGGGGTGTGCATTGTGGCCACCTTCAGCCCGGATTACGCCACCCCTTCCACTGCCTGCCTGCTGCAGCAGCGGCTGGGACTGCCGGAAAGCTGTATTTGCTTTGACTTAAACGCCGCCTGTTCCGGCTTTGTGTTCGCCGTCCACACCGCCAACGCGCTCCTGGAAAACGCCTCCGGGCCTTATGCGCTGGTTGTGGGCTGCGAGGTTCTCAGCAGACTTGTGGACTGGACGGATCGGGGCACCTGTGTGCTCTTTGGGGACGGCGCGGGAGCGGCCCTCTTACGCAGGGAAAAGGAAGCGGAAAGCTGCGCCCTGTTCGGCTCCCGAGGAGATGTGACCGCCATCCAAGCGGAAGGCCCGGGAGAACGGGTCTCTCACCTGAAAATGGAGGGAAAGCCAGTGTTCCGCTTCGCCATTGACGTGGTGGAGAAAACCCTTCGGGAGCTGGTAAGCCAGGCGGGAATCGGTTTGGAGGATCTGGATGTGATTGTATGCCACCAGGCCAATATAAGAATCCTGGAACACGTGGAAAAAAAGCTGGGTTTAAAGCCCGGCGTGTTTTACAAGAATATTCACCGCTACGGCAATACCTCCGCCGCCAGCATCCCCATTGCTTTGGATGAACTGGCGGAAGCGGGAACCTTAAAGCCGGGAATGCGGGTGGCCCTGGTGGGCTTCGGCGGGGGACTTGCCTGGTCCGGCTGCCTGCTCACCTGGTGATAAAGGAGGAATGGACAATGCTGTTAAATGAACTTCTGGGGACGGAGTTTCCCATTATTCAGGGCGGAATGGCCAATATTGCCACCGCGGAATTTGCCGCCGCCGCGTCCAACGCCGGCTGTCTGGGGATCATTGCCGCCGGCGGCATGAACGCGGAGCAGCTGCGGGAGAACATCCGCCGCTGCCGGGAACTGACGGACAAGCCCTTCGGCGTGAATCTGATGCTCATGAACCCCTGCACCCCCGAACAAGCCCAGGTGGTGGCGGAGGAAAAGGTAAGCGTAGTCACCACCGGCGCGGGCAGTCCCGCTCCTTACATCAAAGCCTGGAAGCAGGCCGGGATCAAGGTGCTCCCGGTGATCGCCGCCGGGGCCATGGTCAAGCGGCTGGAGCCCCTTGGGGTGGACGGCTTTATTGCGGAAGGGACGGAAAGCGGCGGCCATGTGGGGGAGATGACCACCATGGCCCTGGTTCCCCAGATCTGCGCCATGACCGATCTGCCGGTGATCGCCGCCGGCGGTATTGCCAGCGGCCGTCAACTGGCGGCGGCTCTGATCCTGGGAGCCTGCGGCGCCCAGGTGGGCACCTGCCTGCTGGTCAGCCAAGAGTGCCCCATTCACGAAAATTACAAGCAGGCGGTGTTGAAGGCTTCCGACAGCGACACGGTGGTCACCGGTCGGATTGCCGGTACCCCGGTGCGGGTGCTGAAAAATCACATGGCCCGTACCTATGTAAAGGAAGAAAAGTCCGGCAAGGACAAAATGGAGCTGGAAAAGCTGACCCTTGGCTCTCTGCGCCGGGCGGTATTCGACGGGGATACCCGCACCGGCTCCATGATGGCCGGTCAGGTGGCGGGCATGCTCCATGAGATCCGGCCCCTGCGCACCATTTTGGAAGAAATGGTCACGGACTGCAGAAAGCTGCTCCCCGGGTATTTCGCATGAGACTGGGAAACAAAGAACTGCCCCTGCCCCTGATCCAGGGGGGCATGGGGGTAGGCGTCTCCCTGGGAGGACTGGCGGGGGCCGTGGCCTCCTGCGGTGGTATGGGCACCATCAGCACCGCGGATATCGGATTCCGGGAGCCGGACTTCTACGAACATCCCAACGAAGCCAATCTGCGGGCTCTGAAGAAAGAGATCCGTCGGGCCAAGACAATCGCCGGAGGCAGGGGCCTGGTGGCCGTCAACGCCATGGTGGCTACCAGGCAGTTTGAGGAAGCGGTACGCACCGCCGTTGCCGAAGGAGTGGACGCGGTGTGCAGCGGTGCGGGACTGCCTCTGAATCTGCCGGAACTGGCGGGAGGGGCGGATGTGCTGCTGGCCCCCATTGTGTCCAGCGGCAAGGCAGCGTCCGTAATCTGCCGCACCTGGCTGAAGCGTTACCGGCGGCTGCCGGATTTTGTGGTACTGGAAGGCCCCCAGGCGGGGGGACATCTGGGCTTCTCCTACGACAGCGTCTGCGCCGGGATCACGGACAAGCTGGACGATCTGCTCAGCCAGGTCCGGGAGGCATTGCGGGCTGTTGCGCCGGACCGGGAGATCCCGGTGTTTGTAGCGGGAAACGCTTCTGACGAAGGGATCATGAGCGCTTGTAAGACAGGCGGGGCCGCAGGGATTCAAGTAGCCACCCCCTTTATCGCCACGAAAGAGTGCGACGCCAGCGATTCTTACAAGCAGGTGCTGCTAAAGGCCAAGCCCGAGGATCTGTGCATCATCCACAGCCCGGTGGGAATGCCGGGAAGAGCGGTAAAGACGCCCCTGGTCCAGCGAATCCTGGAAGGAGCCAGGGAGCCCGTTTCCCACTGTTACAGCTGTATCAAATCCTGCAAGCCTGTCCAGATCCCCTTCTGCATCACCAAGGCTCTGATTGCCGCAGTGGAAGGGAATGTGGAGGAAGGGCTGTTCTTCTCCGGCGGAAGTGTGGGACAATGCAATCAAATGACCACAGTGCCGGAGCTGGTGGACGCTCTGATGACAAAATGGAGGAATGTATTATGAAGCTGGCCTTTCTTTATGCCGGACAGGGCAGCCAGAAAACCGGCATGGGCCGGGACCTTTACGAAGGAAACGAAGCCTTCCGGCAGACCTGGGATCGGGCAAACGCCTGCCTGGATTTTGACTTAAATACAGCGGCCTTTGAAAACCCGGAGGATATGCTGCTTCAGACCCGGTACACCCAGCCGGCGCTCCTTGCCTTTGCCGCCGGGGTGACGGAGGCCCTGAAGGAGCAGGGGATTCAGCCCCAGGCGGCGGCGGGACTGTCTCTTGGGGAATATTCTGCCCTCTACGGGGCGGGCTGCTTTGATTTGGAGACCGCTGTAAACACCGTCGCTCTGCGGGGCCGGGTCATGGAGCAGGCCGCCCAAGGCATGGAAAGCGCCATGGTGGCGGTGCTGGGCATGGAGCGGGAAGAGCTTCAGCAGGTTTGCCTGGAAGCCGGGAAGCAGGGCGTGGTGGAAATCTGCAACGACAATTGCCCCGGTCAGATCGTCATCAGCGGGGAAAAGGAAGCGGTGGAGAAAGCCGCCGCTCTGGCCAAGGAGCGGGGAGCCAAGCGCTGCATGCCGTTGAAGGTCAGCGGCCCCTTCCACACCTCCCTCATGGCCCCTGCCGGGGACGCCCTGAAGGCGCATTTTCAGACCATCCGGCTTTCGGAACCGAAGATCCCCGTCTATTTCAACTGCAAGGGCGGTCGGAAGGAAGCCGGAGAAGATCTTGGGGATCTGCTGGTTCGCCAGGTTCAGACAGGCGTCCGGTTTCGGGAGTCTTTACTCGCCATGGAACGGGACGGGGTGGATACGGTGCTGGAGATCGGCCCCGGTAAGACCTTAAGCGGTTTTGTAAAGAAAACCGCCCCCAATATGAAGATTTACCAGGTGGAGACGTTATGCCAGCTGGAGGAATTTGTAAAGGAATGGAAAGGAGCAGCCCAATGACCATGGGGGAATCTGTGGCTCTGGTCACCGGCGGAAGCCGGGGCATCGGCCGGGCCGTTTGTCTGGAGCTGGCAAAGCAGGGCGTCCGCATTGCTCTGAACTACGCCGGCAGTGAGCAAGCCGCCCGGGAAGCGGCGGAGCTTTGCCGGGAGCTGGGCGTGGAAGCGGAGGTGTTTCAGGCGGATGTGAGCGATCCGGCCCAATGCGCCCGGCTGGTGAAAGAAGTGAAGGAGCGGTTTGGTCGTCTGGACATTCTGGTAAACAACGCCGGGATCTCCCGGGACAGCCTGATGCTCACCGCTCGGGAGGCGGACTATGAAGCGGTGCTGAATACCAACCTGCGGGGGGCGTATTTCTGCACCAAGGAGGCGTCCCGGATCATGCTGCGGCAGAAGTACGGCCGCATTATCAACATGAGCAGCGTGGTGGGTCTCCACGGCAACGCCGGTCAGACCATGTACGCCGCCAGCAAGGCGGGCCTGGTGGGACTGACCAAGGCCGCCGCCAAGGAATTCGCCGCCAAGGGCATTACCGTCAACGCGGTGGCCCCGGGGATGATCGCCACGGATATGACCGGAAGCCTTCCGGAGACGGCCCGGCAGCAGATGCTGTCCGCCATTCCCGTGGGATATCCCGGGGAGCCGGAGGACATTGCCAAGGCGGTCAGCTTTCTGGCCCGTCCGGACAGCCGCTACATCACCGGACAGGTTCTGGGCGTAGACGGCGGCATGGGCATTTAAAGGAGGGTATCCATATGCGTAGAGTTGTGATCACCGGTATGGGGGCTGTGACTCCCATCGGCAATACGGCGGCAGAATCCTGGGCCGCTGTGAAGGCGGGCAAATGCGGCATTGGCCCCATCACCCGTTACGATACCGCCGGCCGCCGGGTAAAGCTGGCGGCGGAGGTAAAGGACCTGGATGTGGACGCGCTGCTGGGCAAGCGGGAGGCCAAGCGGATGGACCGGTTCACCCAGTTGGCCCTGGTCGCCGCCGACGAGGCGGTGAAAGACAGCGGCCTGGATCTTCAGAAGGTGGACTTAGACCGGTGCGGCGTGCTGTTTGGCAGCGGAATCGGCGGCTTCGCCACCACCGAGGAGCAGAAAACCCTGGGGGAGAGAAGAGGCTTTGACAGCGTTTCTCCCTTCTTCATTCCCATGGCCATTTCCAATATGGCAGCCGGACAGATGGCCATTCGTTACGGGTTCAAGGGTATGTGCTCCTGTGTGGTCACCGCCTGCGCCACCGGCACCAACGCTCTGGGCGACGCCTTCCGGCATGTGCGGGACGGCTACGCGGACGTGATGCTCTGCGGCGGCAGCGAAGCCTCCATTACCCCTTTGGCCATCGGCGGCTTTACCTCTATGAAGGCCCTGTGTGAATCGGAGGATCCCAGCCGGGCATCCATTCCCTTTGACTTAGAGCGCAGCGGCTTCGTCATGGGCGAGGGCGCAGGCGTATTGCTGCTGGAAGAATACACCCATGCGGTCAGCCGGGGAGCCGCAATCTACGCGGAGGTGCTGGGCTACGGGGCCACCTGCGACGCTTACCACATCACCGCCCCGGATCCGGAAGGGAACGGCGGCGCCAAGGCCATGCTTCAGGCCATTGCCGACGGCGGCATTGCCCCGGAGCAGGTGGGCTACATCAACGCCCACGGCACCTCCACCCCCATGAACGACGCCTGCGAGACCAAGGCCATTCGTCTGGCTTTTGGAGAACACGCGGATCATCTGGCGGTCAGCTCCACCAAGTCCATGACCGGACATCTGCTGGGGGCCGCCGGCGGGGTGGAGGCCATCTTCACCGCCATGGCATTGAAGGAGGGCTTCCTGCCCGCGACCGTCAACTACCGGGTAAAAGACGAAGCCTGCGATCTGGACATCGTGCCCAACGTGGGACGGGAAGCGGAGATCCGCTATGCCATTTCCAACTCCCTGGGCTTTGGCGGACACAATGCCTCCATTTTGCTGGGGCGCTGGGAGGGCTGAGCCATGGAATTAAATGTAGAGCAGATCGAAGCCATTCTCCCTCACCGGTATCCTTTTTTGCTGGTGGATAAAATTACCGATTATGTCCCCGGCCAGATGGCGAAAGGGGTCAAGTGCGTGACCGCCAATGAGCCCTTCTTCCAGGGCCACTTCCCGGAGTATAAGGTGATGCCCGGGGTGCTGATTATCGAGGCCCTGGCCCAGGTGGGGGCGGTGGCCATTTTGTCCCAGCCGGAGAACCAGGGGAAGCTGGTGCTGTTTGGCGGCATCAAAAACGCCCGGTTTAAAAAACAGGTTCGCCCGGGAGACAAACTGGAACTGACCTGCACCCTCACCGCTCAGCGGGGCCCCATCGGCATGGGAACCGCGGAAGCCCGGGTGGACGGCGTTCTGGCCTGTAAGGCGGAATTGACATTTGCTGTGTCCCCAAAGCCTTGAAAAGCCGGATATTTTCTGATATAATGTACAGAAAAGATCATAAGGGGGTATTTTCGGTGCTGGACGAAAGTTTTAACGAGGTGTATACCAAATTCAAGCTTCACTTTTATAAGGAGGTCTTTTCCACATTCCAAATGCGGGAGGCCACGCTGACCGCGGTGGAGACCTTCTGCATGGAAGTGATCCTGGCGCTGAAGGAGCCGACCATCAATGAGTTTGCCTCCTTTGTGAATATCTCCTCTCCCAATGCCGCCTATAAGGTCAACAGCCTGATCCAGAAGGGATATGTGGAGAAAATCCAATCCCCCACAGACCGGCGGGAGTACCATTTGCGGCCTACCAAGAAGTATTTGGATTACTATAACATCAGCGCCAACTACCTGACCACCGTGATGGATCGGGTGAGGAAACGGTTTTCCAAAGAGGAAACGGAAATGCTGGATAACTTCCTGAAGATTGTCAGCACGGAACTGATGCCGGAAATCCAACTGAAGTAAATATAAGATTCGGCGGCCCGGTTTTGTCCCGGGCCGCCGTCTTTGTATATGCTTTGATTTACTTGAACAGATCCAGAAACCAGTCATACCATTTCTCTTCCCGCAGATGGGGGGCGTATACATAGCATACCTCATCTCCAGACAGCGTCTCATACCACACGCTTCCCCGGGTGTTGATGATGCTGGCGTAGAGCCGTACCTTTTCTCCTTTTGACAGCGTCTTTACGGGAAGAGAGCGGGGGTCGGTTTGGGTGCTGCAGGGAAGGGTCATGAGATCCGTCTGCTGTGCTGCGCGCATAAGGGCGCCGCCGCCATAGCGGGTCTCACTGGTGCAGCTGGCGGTATAGGTTTCCGGCAGCAGATGGGAGGAGGGCTCCAAAATGGCATCCACCGCGTCTTCGAAGATGTACAGATCCACCATTTCCTGCCTTAAATACTGGCGGTTGATGGTCACGGTTCCAACCCGGCGGCCCACGTCAAAGTCGTCGTAAACGGCATAATAGGAGGCGTCCATCAGCTCCGCGAAGGAGGAGTACAGGCCGTCTCCCACCAGCAGGCAGCCGGCCGACCACATGCCGCCTCGGATCACATGGTTGCCGGTGCGGGTGTGGATGTTGATGGCGGTGGCCCGGGTAACGGTAAACCCATCCGGGCTCAGATATACGGCGGGGATGGTGGCGTCGTCATAGGAGGTGCGCAGATGCAGGGCTTCGTAAACCCCGCCGTGACGCACGGAGTACACCTCATAGGTGCCGTCCAGTATGGTGGCAGGCCCCACTTCTCCCACATCCTCCAGCACCCGGGCGCCGTACTGATGGGCACGATCCGGCAGGGTGCTGCATTTTTCGCTGAAATAGGTAAGGGCGGGTTCTCCGTTTTCATGGAGGCGAACGGCCACGCAGACGGCCGACACCCGGTAGTAGGAAAGATCGGACAGGGTTTCGTCGTCCATATTGTCGGAGCAGCCCTCGAAGAAGAACAGGGCGGTGAACCCTTGCTCCAGGGTGTCCTGCACCGCTTGATCCTTGGCCAGATACCAGCTGAGCATCATCTCCACGTACCGGCGGCGGTGGGTATTTTCAATAAACATAGAAAGATCAAACTGATATGCCTGGCCGATCTCATAGGCGGAGGCGGCAGGGACGCAGGAGATCAGCAGGGCCAAACACAGCAGCAGACTCAGAAACTTACCCATGGAAAAACCTCGTTTTTTGTAGATGCACATAGTTTACCATGTTTTCCCACGGCCGTCAATTCCCGGGAAGGCAATGGGGAGCACTGCGAATCGCGGCGCTCCCCATTGGATTATATAATGTCTGCTGAATAAGTCGTGATAACGACTTATTCACACACCTTTCGGTGTGTAATTCCATAAAAGCGGCTCTTTTAACCGATTTTATGGAATTCAGACAGCAATCAATAGGTATCTTATCCGGCATGGCGCAGTGCCGGATAAGCAGGTGCAAGGTTTTTGTTCTAAAACGAGCAAAAGCTGTGCACCCGAATAACACAAAAGCAAGCGGAAAGCCTTGGCTTTCCACAGAGTGTCGAAAAAGCTTCGCAGAATTTGCCGCCGCAACGGCAAAAAAAGTTAATATCATTTTCTGCCGGGGCGTGTACCTGGCAGAAAATACATCTCAGGCTGCGCAGTGTGGGAGTTGTGCGCCGTAGGCGCACAAGGAGTGCGCGCAGCAGACTGCAACTCCTTTGTTGAAAAGCCCCGAAGGGGTTTTTCAACAGCCTGCGGAAAGCCTTGGCTTTCAAGCTGTTTTGTGTTATTCAGTACCCATTATAAAAAACCGGTGGGCTCCATCAGCCCGGAAAAATCAGCCAGATCTTCCAATCCGATGAGATAGCCGCCCATCTGCTCCAGCTCCCGGGAGGCGGGACTGCCGTCCCGGAAGCAGGCTACGCTGCTCCAGCCGCAGCGTAGGTTTTTGACGGTACCGTCCCAGGTGCCGCCCTTGCCCAGATCTGCCTGGGCTACAAAGACTATGCGTCCCAGGGTGTGAATACACCGGTTGCGGCTTAACGCCCGGTGGGTAGAAAAGGGTTCGTCGTAATCCTCTTCGCTTAAGTACAGTACGTTGGGCCGCTCCGGCTGCTTGGACAATTGATCGGGGACGATGGAAATGACCCGCCCTCCGGCCTCCAGGCAGGCCTCCTGCCCGGCGCGGTCAGCCCCCCGGGCGTTCCCGGAGACCAGAGCCAACCCTTGTTTCGCCGCCTGGCGGCCAAGGGACTGGGCAAAGAACCGATTCTCGGGCAGCAGCTCCCGGCTTCCCACCAGGGAAATGGCGGGTACGTCCAGAATCGACAAATCCCCCTTGGCCCACAGACAGCCGGGGGCGTCCTCCCCAAGCCGCTGACGCAAAAGGAGCGGATACAGCGGATTGATCCGGGAGATGGGAACGCACCCCAGGCGGGAAGCCCGGCTCAGGTAGTGATCCAGCAGCTCCTCTTCCTGAAGCAGGCAGCAGATCCGCCGGGCCATATCGCCTCCATAGCCCAGGACGGTCAGATCCTGCTCTGTCAGCTCCCGATCCTCCCGGGAAGGTGCGGACTGCTTGACCCGCAGGGACAAGGTTCGCAGCTGGGCGGTAGTCAGGGGCTTTCGATCCGGATTTCCCAGGTGGCTGGTCAGCAGCAGGAAGCCCCGCTCTCGGGGATTCAACGGAATCTCCTTCTGGGCTGAGGGGCGGGCTTGACAACTTCCTCCGTCAGGCTGCCGTCGGCTCCCAGGATCATGGGGGTGATGGTGAAATGGCAGAATTTGCAGATGTCATCCAGCCGGGCCTTCTCCGGGAAATTGCTCACCACGCTCCAGGCGATGCCCTTGCGCTTGGCCCGGCCGGTCCGGCCGATGCGGTGAACATAGTATTCATTCTCTTCCGGGATATCATAGTTGATCACACAGTCCACATCGTCCACGTCAATGCCCCGGGAGGCAACGTCTGTTGCGATGAGAACCGGGAGCTTGCCCTCCCGGTAGCGCTGCATGGTCTTTTCCCGCTGACTCTGACGGATGTCGCCGTGAATGCAGTCACAGTCCAGGCCTGCCCGCTGGAAATCGTCGCAAAGCCGCTGGCACATATGCTTTGTATTGCAGAAGATCATCACCCGCTCATAGCCCTGGGTGCGGATCAGCCGCAGGCTGGTCTCCGATTTTTCCAGGGGGGTGCAGCTTAAGCTGAACTGGTCGATATCCGGACGATCCTCCTGCTTGGGTTCCACGGTGATTTCCACTTCGTCCCGCTGATACATCCAGGATACGGTCATGACCTCCTGGGAGATGGTAGCGGAAAACAATCCTAAGTTCCGGCGGTTTTTGGCTTTTTCGATGATCCGGGTCACGTCCTTGAAAAAGCCCATATCCAGCATCCGGTCGGCTTCGTCCAGCACCACGGTCTGCACCTTGTCCAGCCGGATGGTTTTCCGGTTGTAGTGATCCATCAGCCGCCCGGGGGTGGCAACCACAATCTGGGGCTTGCGCTCAAGCTGCTTGATCTGACCGCCGATGCCCGCGCCGCCGTAGAGCACCGCTACCCGGATGCCCTGATAGTAGGTAAGCAGGCCCCGCAGTTCGTCGCCGATCTGGATGGCCAGCTCCCGGGTAGGGGCCAGGATCAGCCCCTGCACGGTTTCGTCCGCGGGGTCAATGTGCTCGATCATGGGAATGCCGAAGGCGAAGGTCTTGCCGGTGCCGGTGGGGGCTTTGGCGATCACGTCCTTCCACTGCATAAAGTGGGGAATGGCCTCCGCCTGAATGGTGGTGGGGTAGCCGTAGCCCTTCCGCTCCAGGGCCTTCAGCATAGCCTGGCTCAGGCCCAGGCTTTCAAATGTAGCTTCCATATATATTCGTTCCTTTTACTTATAATTCATCATGTCATTATACCATTGTTCCTGGGGCTTTGCAACAGATTCTTGATTATTTCCGGGGAGAAGGGGGAAAAGGCGGCTTTTCCCCCTTATGAATGTGTGCTGAACAACGAAAAAGTCCTTGCAAGCCAAGGCTTTCCGGGCTTTTATATGTTGTTCTGGCATCTATTATCCAAAGCACGCATGGATTACATGTCTGAATAGAAAAATCGGTTAAAAGAGCCGCTTTCTGCGATTTCCCGCCTACGGCGGGGGAATAATCATAAAAATGCTGCTGATTCAGCAGACACTTATTAGAAAATTAAGAAATCCCCAGGTTTTGAACGTGGACAAACTTAGGGAAATGTGGTATATTATAAACTATGAAATTATGTCCTAAGATAAGGAGACACTTCCATGGGCAAACTAATTGTATTAGAGGGCACCGATGGATCCGGGAAGTCTACCCAATTCCGGCTGCTGACCCAGCGGCTGGAGCGGGAGGGACGGCCGTTTCAGAAGCTGGTCTTTCCCCAGTACAGCGAACCCAGCTCCGCGCTGATCCGAATGTATCTGGACGGCGAATTCGGCAGAAAGCCATCTGACGTCAACGCCTATGCCGCGTCCGCCTTTTACGCTGTAGACCGGTACGCGTCCTATAAAAAGGTCTGGGGGAACTGGTACACCCAGGGGAAGCTGGTGATTTCCGACCGCTATACCACCTCCAACGCGGTTCATCAGACCGGAAAAGAGCCGCCGGAGCGGCAGCGGGATTTTCTGGAATGGCTGTATGATTTTGAATATAAAAAGCTGGGGCTTCCCCAGCCGGATCTGGTGATCTACCTGGATGTTCCCACGGACTTCACCGAAGCGATGATGCGCCGCCGGGAACAGGCTACCCACACCCAGGCGGATATCCACGAGCAGGACATGGCGTATCTTGCCGCCTGCCGCCGGAGCGGGAAAACAGCCGCGGAATTTTACCGCTGGACGGTGATCCAATGCGTCCGGGATGGCAGGCTTCGCTCCATTGAGGATATCCACGAAGAAATATATCGCCACGTTGCGTCATGTTTGGAGGACTGAATTATGGTTTACATGTTATTAGGAACCGGATTTGAAGAGACCGAAGCCGTCGCCCCCCTGGATCTGCTCCGCCGGGCCGGCATCCCTGCAGCTACTGTGGGTATCAATGGGAAAATCATAAAGGGAAGCCACGGGATCCCCATCCAGGCGGATCTGGAGATCGGCCAGATGGATCTGACGGATCTGGATATGATCGTGCTTCCCGGCGGGCTGGGGGGCGTTGCCTCTATCAAGGCCTGCCCGAGGGCGCTGGACGCGATTTCCTTTGCCTGGGAAAACGGCAAGTTTGTGGCGGCTATCTGCGCCGCCCCCACCATTCTGGCCATGCTCGGCATCACCGATGGGAAGAAGGCAGCCTGCTATCCCGGCTGCGAAGAGCAGATGGGGACAGCCATTATGGTGGAAGAAGCCGTTGTAACGGACGGCAAGATCATTACAGGAGCCTCCGCCGGATGCGCCATTCCCTTTGGCCTGGGTTTGGTTGCCGCCCTGAGAGGACGGGAGGCCGCGGAGGCGGTGGCCAGGCAGATCGTCATCCGCTAAGGAGGAACCAATATGGACAATAAGCAATTCCCGGAGCGGGATGAAGAAAACATGACCATGGAAGAACTGACCTTTGATTCCCGGGAGGAAGAAACACCCCTGACCGGGACGGAGGAAATCCCGGAATTCCAGGAAGAAACGCCCCTGACCGAGGCGGAAGAGATCCCGGCATTCCAGGAAGAAACGCCCATGGCCGAGGCGGAAGAGATCCCGATATTCCGGGAAGGAGTATTTATGGATCCGGAAGGGGAAGAAGAGGGCGTGCTCCCGGCGGAGGATTTCCCGGAGGTGACCGAAGAGCCGGTGACATGGGAATTTCCTGAGGATGAGGTTCAGGCGGCACAGGAGGAAGCGCTCGCCCAAGCGCGTATGCCGGAGAGCTTTCCGGCTGCGGAAGTTCCGGATGAGGGCCCTGCTGCCCACGTGGCAGACCTTGGCCAGGTGGAAAGCACTGACATACAGGACTCTGCCCGGGAGGAAGATGCCTCTGATTCGGAGGAAATTCTCTTATCCCATGGGTTGACGGAGCCGGTGGTGGGAAGCGAGATCGCTCCGGACAGCCATGCCATGGATTATCACGGCATGCTGGGCCACGACGAAGAGGAGCCGCCCTTTGATCTGAGCATTCTGGAAGACCCCATGCTCTTCGGGGAGGAAGAGCAGCCGGCGCCGGAGCCGGAAGCGCCGGAGGAACAGGAGGAGGAAATCCGGGAGGAATACCGGGATGAGGATTTTGACGCCCTGCTGAACGCCCCGGAACCGGAACAGAAGATCCCCTCCCACAACCGGCCTGCCCGAAAGGGCCGCCCCAAAAAGAAAACCGGAGAGGGCTTTTTCGGCATTCCCAATATTCTGACCACCTTTGTATGGCTGGGCCTGATCCTGGCCATCGGCGTGACCCTGGGGCGGATGCTCTGGCTGTGCGCCGCCGATGTGCTGGCCTTCGGGCGGGAGGATCAGCCGGTGACCGTTACCATTTACGAGGCGGACACCATGGAGGATATTACCAACAAGCTTTATGACGCGGGCCTGATCCGCTACAAGAGCCTGTTTAGCCTCTACGCCTCCATTTCCGACGCGGAGGAGGACATTGACCCGGGCATTTACGATCTGAATACCCGGTATGATTACCACGCTCTGGTGAATATGATGTCCTCCAGATCCACCCGGGAGGCCGTCCGTGTCACCATACCGGAAGGCTATACCTGTCGGCAGATCTTCGCCCTGTTGGAGGAAAACAAGATCTGTACGGCTGTAGACCTGGGGGCCTATGCCGCCGACGGAGAGCTGGAGGATTACTGGTTCCTGGAAAATGTGGAACGGGGGCAGGAATACTGCCTGGAAGGCTTCCTCTTCCCGGACACCTACGAATTTTATAAAAACGATTCTCCCAAGAACATTCTCACCAAAATGCTGGATAACTTTGACACACGCTTCTCCGATGAGATGCGCGCCCAGCTGGACACCCTGAACGCCAACGTTACCGACGGCACCTTTACCGTCCGGGAGGTCACCATTGTGGCCTCCATGATCGAGAAGGAGACCGCCGCTTCCAGCGAAAGTCCCCGGATCGCCGGCGTCATTTACAACCGTCTGTTTAACTGGGAGTATCCCGCTCTGCTGAATATCGACGCCTCCATCATCTATGCCCAGGGCGGCGACAGCAGCAAGATCGACACCTCCATCGACAGCCCCTACAACACCTATCTGAATGAGGGCCTGACCCCCACGCCCATTTCCAACCCGGGTCTTGCCAGCCTGGAGGCGGCGCTGAACCCGGAGAGCCACAACTACTATTACTATGTGCTGGATCCCTCCACCGGCGTTCACCAGTTCTCCGCCACCCAGGAGGAGCACGACAACTGGGTCACCCAGTTCGCGGCACAATCGGAGTGACCATGAGAAAATTAGAGCTACTAAGCCCCGCCGGAGATATGGACAGACTGAAAATGTCTGTCCTCTACGGCGCGGACGCAGTATACCTGGCGGGAACCAGCTTCGGCATGCGCTCCTACGCGGGCAATTTCACCCGGGAGGAGCTGCCTCTGGCGGTGAAATTTGCCCACGAGCACGGGGTCAAATGTCACGTAACGGTGAACACCATGCCTCGGAATGAAGAAGTGGACGATCTTCCGGAATATTTGCGGATGCTGGATGACGCGGGTGTAGACGCCCTGATCGTGGCGGATTTGGGGGCCTTTTCCCTGGCGGGGAAATACGCCCCCCGCTGCCAGCGGCACATCTCCACCCAGCAGTCTGTTGCCAACTATGCCAGCGCCCAGGCCTGGTTCGATTTGGGAGCCAGCCGGGTGGTGCTGGCCCGGGAGTGCAGCCTGGAGGAAATCCGCACCATCCGCCAGAAGGTGGATCCCAAATTGGAAATTGAGACCTTCGGCCACGGGGCCATGTGCGTCAGCTATTCCGGCCGGTGTCTGCTGAGCAACTATATGACCGGCCGGGACGCCAACCGGGGGGCCTGCGCCCAGCCCTGCCGGTACCAGTACGCCCTGATGGAAGAGAAGCGCCCGGGAGAGTACTTCCCTGTATACGAGGATGAAAAGGGAAGCTACATATTAAATTCCCGGGATATGTGCATGATCGACCATCTGAAGGACCTGATGGACGCGGGCGTGGACTGCATTAAAATCGAGGGCAGAGCCAAATCCGCCTACTACGCCGCCATCGTCACCGGCGCCTACCGGCACTGCATCGACGATATCGCCGCCGGGCGGGAGATTGACCCTGTTTGGCGGGACGAGGTGGAGCATGTGTCCCACCGGATCTATTCCACCGGCTTTTACTACGGAGAGCCGGGGCAGTATGTGGAAAACTCCCGGTATATCCGCCAGTGGCAGATCTGTGCCAAGGTGGAACGCTGTGACGAAAACGGCCTGGCTCTGTGCAGCCTGAATAACAAGTTCCGGGCAGGGGACGCCCTGGAGGTGGTGGGCCCGGATCTGCGGCCCTTTGCAGTTACCGCGACGGAGCTGGCGGATCTGGAAGGGAATCCTCTGGAAGAACCCAAGACCCCCCAGATGAAGTTCACCATGCGGCTGCCAAGGCCGGTTCCGCCATGCAGCCTGATCCGCAGAAGGGTGGATCTTTCAGCAAAATAAAAAGAAGGAAAGCGCCAAAAAACGGTGCTTTCCTTCTTTTTATGGGCTTACAGAAACTTCCGGAAAAAGGCGGCGGTGTCGTCGTTGCAGGCCGCGGCTTCCGACAGGGCGATGTTTACATGGAACACGTGGCCCACGGCTTCGTTGTCTTCCGTGCCGTAGCATTTCCACTGGCAGGGAACCCCTTTGGCCCGGAGGAATTCATACATGGGCTGGGCGTTGTCCCGGATAAAGTCATGGCAGGCGGTGGTGATATAGGCGGGCGGGTAGTCTTTTGTAATGGCCGCCAGCACCTGCAAACGAGGATCGTCGGAAGGCAGCTGCTTTCCTAAATAATCCAGGCTCAGGCCCTTTCTTGGCTGGGCGGCGTAGGCGGCCATGTCATACACGCCGCAGTTCAGCCCCAGCGCCCGGATCCGGATTTCGGGAAGATTCAGGGAGAACAAAGAGGCGTACTTGGGGTTGGTGTAAATGGCGGCGTACTGGCTGGCCAGCTGAGCTCCGGCGGAGTCGCCCACCAGGAAGATCCGCTCCGGATCCAGGTGATAAGTCCGGGCATTTTTTACTACCCATTCCAGCACGGCGTTGGCGTCGGCCAAGGGGGTGGGGAATTTCCATTTGGGAGCCAGACGGTAATTGAAGTTCACAAAGGCAAAGCCCCGGCGGGCCATGTCCATACCGTAGCGGCGGTAGACCTCTTTTGTGCCGTAGACGAAGCCGCCCCCATGGATGCTGACAATGGTAGGCAGAGGGGCTTTCGTCCCGTCAGGATAGTATACATCCAGCATGCTGTCCTTGCCGTAGGGGCCGTAGGAGATGTTCCGGCATTGGGTGACGCCCGCGGGCAGCTGGATGGCGGCGTCCCGCTTCCGGTCGGAACGTCCCGCGTTAATATGAAACAGAATGCTTTGCAGCGACATGGCAATTCCTCCTCATAACAATTAAAACAATTATACCACCGGGGGAGGAAGAATTGTTACGATTCCGCAAATTTGTTCCGGAGAATTACCCTTCTGCCCAGAAAAGCACGGCGCCGTTTTAGGGTGGCGCCGTGCTTTGTGATCAGAAGATCAATCCAGGGAGATACGGTTCTCTTCCAAAGCGGATCGGATGGCTATGGCCAGGATGGGGGCGAAGATGATGGCTACCGCGGCATTGAAAATGGTGGCGGGAAGCTTTCCGACCACAGTCAGCCCGGCGGCGGCAGGGGTCAGGCCCTGCATCAGCAGGCCGCTCCAGAAAAAGCTTTTGGCCAGGTACAGCGCGGCATAGGTCACAGCGCCGGCGATCGTGGCGGCGATGGCCTTTCCATAGCCCCACTCCTTTTTTCCGGCGGCGATCACCAGACCGGTCACCAGGCCGTAAGCGCCTTTGGTCAGGAAGGTGATCCAGCACTCGGAGACGTAAAGGGGATTGGTCAGATCGTACAGCAGCGAGCCGAGACCGGCGGCCAGACCGCCCAGCCAGGGACCCAGCAGGATGCCGGAAAGGGCGCACATGATATTGCCCAGGTGGAAGGATGTGGTGCCCGCGATGTCCAGAGGAAGGGTGATGCGAAGAGCGGAACCGGCTACAGTCAGCGCCGCCATCAGCGCGGTAAACACGATTTTTTTGGTAGACAGAGTTTTGCTCTTTTCCATTTTCGATGACCTCCTTGGATGGAATATTCCTATTATATCGATTCTTGGCTATAAATATAGAGCCAAATTTATGATATAAAATAAGGCCAGATGAAGGACGGGCAGAAAAGTATTTTGATTTTGCCGAATTAAACGGAAAATGAAAAAAGGGCTGTACAGATTGGGGAATGAATGGTAAAATAAACCCAGGCAGCAAACCATTCGTGAAAATATGAAAGGGGATTTTTTAAAAATGAGACTGATTCGCGCCAAGGATTATGCCGATGTTAGCCGTAAGGCCGCAAACATCATCGCCGCCCAGATTTACCTGAAGCCCGACTGCGTGCTGGGCCTGGCTACCGGCAGCAGCCCTGTGGGCACCTACAAGGAACTGATCGCCAAGTATGAAAGGGGAGATCTGGACTTCTCCCAGGTCAAAACCGTGAATCTGGACGAGTATGTGGGCCTGACCAAGGATCATGACCAGAGCTATGCCTACTTCATGCGCGCCAACCTGTTTGACCATGTGAACATCGACCAGGCCAACTGCAACATTCCCGATGGGACGAATCCCGACGCGGAAGGGGAGTGCGCCCGGTATGACGCTGTGATTGACGGCTTCGGCGGCGCGGATCTGCAGCTGCTGGGCCTGGGCCCCAACGGCCACATCGGCTTCAACGAGCCCGGGGACGCCTTTGTCAAGGGCACCAACAAGGTAGCCCTCACCGCCTCCACCATCGACGCCAACGCCCGGTTCTTTGAAAAGCGGGAGGATGTGCCCACCCACGCCTACACCATGGGCATCGGCTCCATCATGAAGGCCAAGCGGGTACTGCTGGTGGTCAACGGCGCGAATAAGGCCCAGGCGGTGAAGGACTGCTTCTTCGGCCCCATCAAGCCCCAGGCTCCCGGCTCCATTTTGCAGCTGCATCCGGACTTTACTCTGGTTGCCGACGAGGAAGCCCTGGCCCTGGTCAAGGACTTGCTGTAATACATACATAATTGCATAGGAAAAATCCCGGAAGAGTCAGCTCTTCCGGGATTTTTTTGGGAATAATCTGCCAGAATCCGGGCATCCTGCCAATGAAGAAAGGGGATGCCAATATGGATTTCATGTACTCGGAAACCAGAAAGAATCTGATCCGCTCCTTTGCCGGAGAATCCCAGGCCCGGAGCCGGTATACCATTTACGCCCAGGTGGCCCGGGAGGAAAACTGCGAGTGGATCGCCAGGGTCTTTGAGGAGACCGCCCACAATGAGGCTGCCCACGCTCAGGAGTTTTTGGAAATGCTTCAGCAACTGGGGGGCTGCGCGGACAACGCCGAGCTGTCCGGCGGATATCCCTATCAGCTGGGGACCACGGCGGAGAATCTGGCCTTCGCCGCCCGGGGAGAGCTGGAAGAGCATGACGACGCCTATCCGGGGTTTGCGGAAATGGCCCGCCGGGAGGGCTACAAGGACGCGGCCCGGCTGTGGATGCAGATCGCCCGGGTGGAAGGCGTCCATCACTGCCAGTTCCGGGATCTGGAGGCCCAGCTCAAAAGCGGCCATCTGACGGAAAAGGAAACCCCTATCAAATGGCGGTGTTTCAACTGCGGCTACACCTACGAAGGAATCCGGGCCTGCGACCCCTGTCCCGTCTGTGGGAAGAGCGCCGGCTGGCAGGAGGGAGACCTGGACAGAAAGCAGTGGATAGAAAGCGCCTCAAAACAGGAACCGAACGGTTAAGCTGGCCATAAAAAAGCCTACAAAATCCGCGAACAGAGCGGCGGGAATGGTATAGCGGGTGCTTTTCACCCCGGCGGCGCCAAAGTAGACGCTGATGGTGTAAAAGGTGGTTTCTGTAGAGCCAAGCATTACCGCGGCGGTTCTGCCGATGGAGGAGTCCACACCGTACTCCTTCATCAGCTCCGCCCCCACCGCCAAAGCGGCGCTGCCGCTGATGGGCCGGATCAGTACCAGAGGGGCGGTCTCCGGAGGAATGCCGAAAAGGGAGAATACCGGCGACAGGGCCAGACTCATTAGTTCCATTGCCCCGCTGGCCCGGAGCATGTACACCGCGGTGAGCAGCAGAACCAGAGAGGGCAGGATGGAGCCAAGGAGGCTCAGCCCCTCTGAGGCCCCTTGCAGCATGATGCCGTAGGCGTTTTCTTGCTTGCCCAGGGCGATGGCCGCGGTGAAAAAAAGAAGCAAAGGAACGATGTAGCCGCTCATTTGGGCCATACCTTTCCCAGCAGCCAGGCTGCCGCCACCCCCAGCCCGGCGGAAAGCAGACTGGTGATCCACACCGCCGGAAGGATGTCAAAGGGAGCGGCGCAGCCCAGGCTGCCGCGCACGGCGGCCACATTGGCGGGGATCAGCTGGATCGAGGCGGTGTTCAGAACGATCAGGCGGCAAAGCTCGTTTGTAGCGGCGCCGTCTTTGTTCATTCCCTTGGCGGCCCGAATGCCCATGGGCGTGGCGGCGTTGCCCAGTCCCAGGAAATTGGCGCAGATATTGGCGCTTAGGTTTCCTGCCAGGATTGGGTCTTTTTTTGTGCTTGGGAACACCCGGTGAAGCAGGGGCCGCAGCAGCCTGGAGAGCATGGCGGTGATCCCCACCCGCTCCATCAGCTTGCCTGCGCCGCTCCACAGACAAATGCTTCCGGCCATGGAAATGGCCAGTGTCACCCCGGCCTGGGCCCCCTGCATAGCGGCGCCGGCAAGAGCGCCTCCGGTGCCCTGAAACAGGGCGCACAGGATACTTAAGAGCACCATCAGCGTCCAGATCCAGCTTAGTACCATGGATACCCCTCCTTTTGGTGTACAATATGCTGGTATGGGTAAAAAATGTATGGGTAATTTCGACAAAATAACCGGGTTTCTCCAAAAAGTATTTGACTATGCTATATAAAAACGGTATAATGATAAAACAAATAAGTCGTTGCTTACCTGTGGTAACGATGAAAACCCACTGGAGAGGAGCTGGCTGCAATGAAGTCTACGGGAATCGTTCGTAAAGTAGATGACCTGGGCAGGATCGTACTGCCGATTGAGCTGCGCCGGATGCTGGACATTGCGGAGCGGGATGAACTGGAAATTTACATGGAGAATGACCGCATAATCTTGCAGAAGTTTGAACCGGCATGTATTTTCTGCGGCTCTACCAGGGCGCTGATCTCCTATCGGAGAAAGAATGTCTGTCAAGAGTGCGTAAAGAAAATGGTGGAATATTAAAAACGTCCCTGAAGGCTTTGCCTTCAGGGACGAAACGGTTATATTGGGCGGTATGCTTTACGGAGCGTCCTTCAGCGCGATCTCATATACCACGTTTTTCGGAAGATCCAACCGGGCGGCTGCCTGCTTTACCGCGTCCTTCCGGCTCAATCCTTCCTCCATGAGCCGGGCCACCAGGGCGGCGGCGTCCTCTTCCGAGGCGCTCTGCTTTTCCACAGGGGGCGCGCCGGCCAGAACAAGCACAAACTCCCCCTTGGGGGGCGTCTGGGCGTATGCTTCCACAGCCTGCCCTAAGGTGGTACGGATGACCTCTTCGTGAAGCTTGGTCAGCTCCCGGCACAGGCTGATGGGACGGTCTGGGCCGAAGGCGGCGGCCATATCCTCCAACGTGGCAAGAAGCTTGTGGGGGGCCTCGTAGAAGATCATGGTGCGCTGCTCGGAACGCAGACTGTCCAGGTGCTCCCGGCGGCTTTTCTTTGCGGTGGACAGAAAGCCCTCGAAGCAGAACCGGTCGGTGGGCTGGCCGGAGACGCACAGCGCCGTAATGGCGGCGCAGGGGCCGGGAATGGCGCAGACCGGGATCCCCGCGTCGGCGCATTGCCGCACCAGATCTTTGCCGGGATCGGAAATGGCGGGGGTACCGGCGTCGGATACCAAAGCGCAGGTTTCTCCGGCCAGGAGCCGCTCCAGAATCTTATCGCCCCTATAGGCCTTGTTATGCTCGTAGTAGCTGACAAGGCTTTTTTTAATGCCCAGGTGGTTTAAAAGCTTCAGAGTGACCCGGGTATCCTCGGCGGCTATAAAATCCGCGCTTTCCAGGATCTCCCGGCAGCGCTGGGAAATATCCCCCAAATTGCCGATGGGGGTGGGAACCAGATAAAGTGTTCCTGCCATAGATGCCTCCTGATGGTCAAGGGAAATGGTAAACTTCCCGATAATAGGGCGTAGGGATGCTGTCCCGGTGGAACAGGATCTGCTCTTCCAGGATCAGTCCGGGCCTGCCCCCCTTTCGGAATTGGAGCAGGACAAGGTTAAAAGGAAGATCCTCCCGGTGTCGAAGGAGCAGCAGCCGCTTCGCTTCCAGATGGACGTTCGCGCCGGCGGCGATCAGCTCCGCCAACCGCTCCGGGCGGTGAACCAGAAAAAAATCTCCGCCGAATTTCAGCGCCCAGGCGGCGGAGGCGAACAGCTCCGCCGGGGTGCAGGTGTCTTCCCGCCGGGCGAGGGAATGGGTTTTGCTGGCAGGCCCGCCGGAAAAATAGGGAGGATTGGAGACGCAAACGGCAAAGCTTCCTGGGGAAAACAGTTTGGGAACTTGCCGCAGGTCGGCGCATATACTCTCCATACGGGATTGCAGATCGTTGCGCCGGATATTGTCCAAAGCCGCCTGGTGGGCGCGCTCGTCCAGCTCAATACCCGTGACACGGCATCCCGGATCCTTGCTGCAAAGCAGCAGCCCCAGGCTGCCGCATCCGGAGCCTAAGTCCAGCACGGAAGCGTTTCTCGGGAGCTTGACAAAATGGCCCAGCACCATGGAATCGGTGCTTAAGGGGAAGGAACTCCCGGAAGGGGACAGGGTGATTCCGCTGGGTAAAAACTCCATAGGGCCCTCCAGAGGGATGGTTTTGGATCATTATACAACAAAAATTTGGCCTGCGCAAGAGCGCAGGCCAAACATGGGCGGATGAGAAATATTAGCCTTCCTCGATCGCCTCGGCGGGACACTGATCAGCGCAGGAACCGCAGGAGACGCAGACGTCGGGGTTGATCTCGTACTTGCCGTCGCCTTCGGAAATGGCCTCAACGGGGCACTGCTCTGCACAGGCGCCGCAGGAGACACAAGCGTCAGTAATGATGTAAGCCATGCTATTACCTCCATATTCCTTGTATAAATTGCACGTTATTGATTAACGTATTTTCATTGTAGCATGTATTTTTGAAAATGCAATTCCTTTTTTCAAAAAAATATGAATAATTTATTCCTGTGTTGGCCATGCTTTCCCGGACAAGAAAGGCTTTGCAAATCGCTTTTCGGAAAGACGCGCCCGGAAGAAGCGTGGGAAAAGGACGCCCGCAAGGGAATAAACAGAGGGGGAATTGCATGCGTTACCATATGCTGACAGAGGAACTGATCCAGCAGGCGGGCCAGAAAGCCAGGGAGCTTGGGCACAGCTATGTGGGCTCCGCCCACATTCTTCTGGCTATGGTTCGGCAGATGGATGCCGCGGGACAGATGCTGCGCCTGCTGGGGATGGATCCGGATCTGACGGAAGCCATGGCAAGGCTGCTGTACGGCATGGGAACGCCGGATCTGCCCCTGCCCCAGGGCCTGACGGTGGATGCTCGGGAAATTCTGGGCATGGCGGCCCGGGAGTCGAAGCTTCAGGGAAGCCGGGAGATCCGGCCCATGCATCTGCTGCTGGCTATGGCCCGGCAGGAAGCTTCCCCGGCAGGAGAACTGCTGCTGCTTAACGGTATCAGCGCCGACGCGCTGTTTACCCATACGGTGGAGTATATGCGCTGGGAGCAGGGTGCTCCTGTGAAAGGAAAAAGGGAGGCGGTTTCTACGAAGCTTTTGGAGCAATTCAGTGAGGATCTGATCATGAAGGCATCCTCCATGGAGCCGGTGATCGGCCGGGAAAAGGAGATCGACACGGTCATCGGCATTTTGTGCCGGAAAAACAAGAACAATCCGGCCCTGGTGGGAGAGCCGGGCGTGGGAAAGACCGCCATTGCCGAGGGCCTTGCCCAGCGGATGGCTATGGGCAGCGTGCCGCCCCAGCTGAAGGATAAGCGCCTGGTGAGCTTGAATATGGCAAGCTTAGTGGCGGGCACCAAATACCGGGGGGAGTTTGAAGAGCGGCTGCGGGATGTTCTGGCGGAGACCAAGCGCAGCGGGGATGTGATCCTCTTTGTGGATGAGATGCACACCATTGTGGGCGCCGGGGCGGCGGAGGGCGCCATTGACGCCGCCAATATTTTTAAGCCCGCCCTGGGCCGGGGAGAGATCCAGATGCTGGGGGCCACCACCCGGGAGGAGTACCGGAAATATATCGAAAAGGACGCGGCCCTGAACCGGCGGTTTCGGCCGGTGGTGGTGGAAGAGCCGGGGGAGGAGGCGGCCCTTGCCATTTTGCGTGCCCTGAAACCGGGATTGGAGCGGCACCATCATCTGCGGATCACCGAGGAGGCCCTGAAAGAAGCGGTACACCTGTCGGTACGGTACTTGCCGGAACAGTTCCTGCCAGACAAAGCCATCGATCTGCTGGATGAGGGGGCGGCCCGGGCCAGGATGGAGGAGCTGCAGATGGGCCGGGGCGGCGCGGCCCGGAAGGAACTGGAGCAGGAGCTGAACGAGGCCGTCCGGGAACGGAAATTCGAGCGGGCGGCGGAGCTGCGGGATAAGATGCAGCATCTTTCCCGGCCGGCGGAAGGGCGGCGGATCCGGGCGGTGACCGGGTCGGACATTGCCTGGGTGGTCTCCGCCAGAACCGGAATCCCGGTAGGGCGGCTGACCGCCGGGGAACGGGAACGGCTGTTAAACCTGGAAGGGCTGCTTTCCGCCCAGGTGGTGGGCCAAAGCCAGGCGGTCAGCGCCGTGGCGGAGGCGGTGCGCCGGGGATATTCCGGCATACGGGACGCCAACCGGCCCATAGCCTGTCTGCTGTTCACCGGCCCCACCGGCGTGGGCAAGACAGAGCTTTGCCGGGCTCTGGCAGAGGAGGTATTCGGCAGCCGGGAGTCCATGATCCGGCTGGATATGACGGAGTATATGGAAAAGCAGTCGGTATCCCGGCTCATCGGCGCCCCTCCCGGCTATGTGGGCTACGAAGAAGGGGGCAAGCTGACGGAGGCGGTGCGCCGCCGTCCCTACTGCCTGGTGCTGCTGGATGAACTGGAAAAGGCCCATCCGGATGTGCTGGGGATCCTGCTTCAGATCATGGAAGAAGGGGTGCTCACCGACTCCACCGGCAGAAAGGTCAGCTTCAAAAACGCCATTGTGGTCATGACCTCCAACGTGGGCGGTCAGATCCGAGGAGAAGGGCTTGGGTTCTGCGCCGGGGGAAAAACCGCCGAGATCCGGGAGGCTCTGCGCCAGGCGTTTTCACCGGAGTTTTTGGGGCGGATCGATCAGACCGTCCACTTTGCCCCTCTGGAAAGCGGGGCCATGGAGGCCATTGCCTGGAAATATCTGCGCCAGCTTCAGGAGCGGACGGCGGCGCTTGGCACCCAGCTTCAGTATCCCCAGGAGCTTGCGGCGGCGCTGCTGAAAAAATGCCCGGGGAAGGATGGGGCCCGGCAGCTCCGGCGGTTGGTACAGACGGAGGTGGAAGGGCCTTTGGCCAGCTTCCTGCTGCGCTGCGGGAAAAAGCCCGCAAGGGTCAAGGTGAAGCTGGAAGATGGAAAGGTTGTTTTTTAAGAGGCGCCATTGAGATCTCGCGTTTTCGCGGATCCCGGGAATCTATCATTTTATAAGGAAAAGCGGAACAGGGAAGGCCGAATGGGATGCCCGCCTTTTCCGCGGCGCGGGGCCGGGGCTGAAAATCAGCTTCCGGCCTTTGCTGAATGGAAACTGAGAAAATGGCGTTTTGATAGAACAAATATTCGAAAATACTGCCGTTTTTTCGGGTAAAAGCAAAATCCGGAAAGAAAAAGATTGATTTTTTCCTTTCTGGGTAGTATACTGTCTGTAATTGGAGTAAAAGGGTAGTGAAGTGGAGCAAAAGGGAAAGGTGGTGTGCGCTGTGATCGGAAAATACTCTGCCAAGCTGGATGAGAAGGGGCGGCTGTTCGTGCCCTCCAAGCTCAGAGACGAACTGGGAGGAAACTTTTACGTCACCTTGGGCGTCAACTGCGGTCACCGGTGCCTTACCATCTATACTGCCGAAGAGTGGCAGCGCCTTTCCGACAACTTCAATGCTTTGAGCATTTCCCAGCGGGCCGGGGCCACCAGCTTGATTTTTATGAACGCGGCGGAATGCACCCCGGACAAGCAGTTCCGCTTTTCCCTGACGCCCTTCCTGCAAACTTATGCGGGCATCGATCGGGAAGTGATGATCGTTGGCCGGGCCGGCCAGGCGGAGATCTGGGATGCGGAGGAGTTCGCCTCCTTTGAGGCGGAGAATCTGACCCCGGAAAAGCTGCTTGCGTCCTTGGAGGCGATCGGCCTATGAGTGAATTTCATCATGTTTCCGTTTTGCTGGAGGAGTGCATTGAGGCGCTGAATATCAAGCCCGACGGCATCTATGTGGACGGCACCTTGGGCGGCGGGGGACATTCCCGGCGCATTGCCGAGAAACTGACCACCGGCCGTCATATCGGCATTGACCGGGATCCGGTGGCGCTGAAGGCGGCCCGGGAACGTCTGGCCCCCTGCGGGGACAGGGTTACCTTGGTTCACTCCAATTTTTCTGAGATCGCTTCTGTTCTGAAAGAGCTGGGTATTGGCGGTGTGGATGGTATCTTGCTGGATCTGGGAGTTTCTTCTCCCCAATTGGATGATGCGCAGCGAGGCTTTTCCTATATGGTGGACGCACCATTGGACATGCGCATGAACAGCGAAGATGTCCTCAATGCCGGCGATGTTGTAAACGGATGGTCTTACGAGGAGCTGAAAAGAATCCTCTACGACTACGGCGAAGAGCGCTACGCGCCTCAGATCGCCGGGGCCATCTGCCGCCGCCGGGATGAAAAGCCTATCCAAACTACACTGGAATTGGTGGATATTATCCGCTCCGCCATGCCCCCAGCAGCTCTGCGGGAAAAACAGCATCCCGCCAAGCGCAGCTTTCAGGCCATTCGAATCGCTGTAAACGACGAACTGGGGGCGGTAGCCAAGGTGATGGAGGACGCCATCCCCTGCCTGAATCCCGGCGGACGGCTGGCGGTGATCACCTTCCACTCTCTGGAAGATCGGATCGTAAAAAACGCCATGGCAAGCGCCGCCAAGGGATGTACCTGCCCTCCCAATTTTCCGGTGTGCGTCTGCGGAAAGAAGCCCCAGGTAAAGCTGATTACCCGAAAACCCATTGTTTCCGGTGAAGAAGAACTGGAGCGCAACCCCAGAGCACGCAGCGCTAAGCTGCGTGTGTGTGAGAAAATTTAGCATTTGAAGGAGCGTAGCCGGTTATGACACCAAAGCCGAAGATCCAATATATCGGACAGTTTTATGTCTACGGCAGCGAGGCCCAGGCACTGGCCGCCAAGGAGAAAAAGCGTAAGCCCAAAACCAAGCTGCCTATGGCGGGGCTGGACAGGATCGAGAAAATCTACATTGACCCCCTGGCGCTCATCGGCATCGCGGTATCGGTGGTGATGCTCGTGGCCATGGTTGCAGGCGCTGTTCGGATCCAGACGGACTGGGCGGAATATGAGCAGATGAGCCAGTATGTTTCCCAGCTTAAGAAAACCAATGCCCAGCTGGAACATCAGTACCGGTCGGGATACGATCTGAAGCAGATTGAGGAAAAGGCCCTGGCCCTGGGGATGATTCCCAAGGAGGAGGCCCAGACCATCACGGCGACGGTTACAATCCCGGAACCGGAACCGGAGCCGGGATTCTGGGAGGACGTGATTTGGTTTTTCAGCGGACTGTTTGCATAAAGAAGCCTGCGTCCCATACAATTAAGATAGCAGCTGCAGTGGGCGGCGAGGGATTCCCTTGCTGCCCATTGTTCGATTTGGGCCTGTGAGAACCGCGCGTTTACAGCAGTAATCGCCTGCCGGCCCAATGCCGCAATCTTTTTCGAAAGGCGAAGATGCCCATGGGACGAAGCAGGAAACGGGTGGAAGGACGGCTGCGGCTGGACAGCGGCCAGCACCGCAGGATCATGGCGGTTATGGTGGTGTTTGGACTGCTGGCCTTTGTGCCGGTGGGGGTCCGGCTGTACAGCCTGATGATCACGGACTATGACTATTACGCCAATCTTGCCCTGCGGAATCAGACCAGAACCACCTCCGTCACCGCCCACCGGGGGGATATCTACGACAGGAACATGAATGTACTGGCCACTTCGGTGACCGTGGAAAATGTGTATCTGGACCCCCATGAGCTGAAGCAGTCCAAGGCGGATATTCAGGCGGTGTCCCAGGCGTTGGGGCAGATCCTGGAAAAGGACGCCCAATGGATCGCGGAGCAGGCGGCGGATATCACCAAGCGCTATAAGCAGGTGGGCAGCCGGGTGGATGAGGAAACCGCCGCCCGGATCCGGGAGTATATCAATGAAGAGGATATTTCCGGCATCCACTTAGAGCCTGCCTCCCAGCGGGTCTACCCGTATAAAACCCTGGCGGCGCAGGTCATCGGATTTACCAACGCGTCCAATGACGGTTCTGAAGGGGTGGAGGCCGCTTACGACAGCTACCTGACCGGCGGCGCTGGGAAGGTCATTACCACCAAGGGCAATAATGAGATGGATATGCCCTTCTCCTATGAAAACTACATAGCCTCCCGCCAGGGCAACAGCTTGATCCTGACCTTGGATACCACGGTACAGGCTTGCCTGGAAAAGCGGATGGAGGAGGCCATTGCCAAATACGATGTGCAAAACGGGGCCTTCGGGCTGGTCATGAACTGCAAGACCGGGGAGATCCTGGCCATGGCCACCCTGGGCAGCTATGACCCCAACTGTTACCTGGAAATCGCCGACGCAGATACGGCTACGGCCTTGGAGCAGATGGAGCAGGACTATCTGTCCCAGCCCATAGGCAGCGAAGGCTATGACCAGGGAAAAGCCGCCTATTCTGAGGCCCTGTCCGCCGCCCGGCTGAAGCAGTGGCGCAACCGGGTGCTGTCCGACGGCTACGAGCCCGGGTCAACCTTTAAGGTGCTGACCATGGCGGCGGCTCTGGACTGCGGGGCCATCGATCTGAACACCTCCTTTCACTGCTCCGGCTCGGAGCAGATTCCCGGACGCTCCCAGCGGCTCCACTGCTGGCGTTCCACCGGCCACGGGGCGGAACAGACGCCCCAGGCTCTGCAAAATTCCTGCAACATCGCCTTTGCCCACATCGCCCTGAAGCTGGGCGGGGAGCGGTTTTACGAGTATATTGAGAAATTCGGCATTTTGGAAAAGACGGGGGTGGATCTGGCCGGGGAAAGTAAGGGCGTGTTCTTTGACAAAGCCCTGATTATCGATACGGATAAATGGGGCACCGCGTCTTTGACCTCCGGCTCCTTTGGGCAGACCTTCAAGATCACCCCATTGCAGCTGGTGCGGGCCATTGCCTCTGTGGTCAACGGAGGGACGCTGCTGGAGCCTTACATCGTCTCGGAGATCCTGGACGAGGAAGGCAATACGGTGATGCGGGCGGAGCCTACGGCGGTTCGCCAGACCATTCGCAAGGAAACCTCCGACACCATGCGGGAGCTGATCCGCTCCGTCGTCACGGAAGGAACGGCGAAAAATGCGTCTGTAGCGGGGTTTTCCATTGGGGGAAAGACCGGAACCAGCGAAAAAATTGACGTTTTCGACGAGAATGGACAGCGGGTTCAGGATAAAATTGTGTCCTTTGTGGGGATTGCGCCTATGGAAGATCCGGAGTATATTGTTCTGGTAGCTTTGGACACCCCATCCCGTGAAACCGGGATCTATATTTCCGGCGGCGTTATGGCGGCGCCCACGGTGGGGGCGGTTATGGCGGATATTCTGCCCTACCTGGGGGTGGAACAGACCGCTTTGCCGGAAGAGACCGGGGAAGTCGTCCTGGAGGAGCTTACCGGGCTGACCCGGCAGGAGGCTGAGGAGAAGCTGAAAAACGCGGGGCTGAATCCTGTGTTTTCCGGAGACGGTGAGACGGTGACCGGGCAGCTGCCCAAAGCCGGGCAGAGCCTTGCCGGAGGCAGCGACGTCATGGTGTATCTGGGACAGACGCCGGAAATGACCATGGTCACAACACCGGACTTTTTCGGAATGACCCGCCAGCAGGCCAGCGACACCGCAGGACAGCTGGGGTTATATATTCAGGTGACGGGGAATACGGAAGTGTCGCCCACAGTCAAAGTGGTTGGTCAGAACGTGGAAAAGGATACCCAGGTTCCAGCCGGAACCACCGTTACCTTACAGTTTGCCGATACAGCGGCCCGGGATTGATCCGGGTAATAGGATTCCTCCAAGGGAGGAAGAAGGAGCTTGCCATGAAATTAAAGAAATTGCTGGAAAATATCCCCGTTCTGGAGGCCACCGCGGATCTGGAAAAAGAAGTGGAGCAGGTGTATTACGACTCCCGGAAGGTAACGCCGGGCAGCCTGTTTGTGGCGATCTCCGGCTTTGCCGCCGACGGGAACCGATTTATTCCCATGGCTTTGGAAAAAGGGGCGGCGGCAGTGGTCGCCGCCAGGAAGCCGGAGGGGGATGTGCCCTATATTCTGGTGCCCTCGGACCGGCTGGCCCTGGCTCAAATCGGCTGCAATTTCTATGACCATCCCGCCCGGGCCATGACGGTCATCGGCGTCACCGGCACCAACGGCAAAACCTCCACCACACTGCTGCTCAAGCAGCTGCTGGAAACCTGCCTGGGGGCCAAGGTGGGCCTGATCGGCACCATGGCCAATATGATCGCAGATCAGTCCATCCCCACGGAACGAACCACCCCGGAGAGCTTTGAGCTTCAGGGCCTGTTCGCCCGGATGCGGGATGCCGGGTGCACCCATGTGGTGATGGAGGTATCCAGCCACGCGGTGGTCTTGGAGCGGATTGGCGGCATTGCCTTTGATGTGGCTGCCTTTACCAACCTGACGGAGGATCATTTGGATTTTCACAAAACCATGGACGCGTACTGTGACGCCAAGGCGGAATTGTTCCGCCGGTGCCGCCGGGCGGTGGTGAATGTGGACGACGCCTACGCCGGACGGATCCTGGCCGCGGCGGCCTGCCCGGTGCTCACCCTCTCGGCGGAAGGCCGGGAAGCGGTCATGGGCGCTTCGGAGGTGGAGCTGCACGCCGAAGGGGTGGCCTTTACCGTCAGGATGGACGGCGAGTCCGCCCGGGTGAAGCTTCCCATTCCCGGCAGATTTACGGTTTACAACGCCCTGACGGTGCTGGGCATCGCTAAAACCCTGGGGATCTCCCTGGCTGACAGCGCCGCCAGCCTGGCAAAGGCCCAGGGGGTCAAGGGCAGGGTGGAGGTGGTGCCTACACCGGGCATGCCCTACAGCGTCCTCATCGACTATGCCCACACCCCGGACGGGCTGGAAAATGTGCTGCGTTCCGTCAGGGATTTCTGCAAGGGGCGGCTGATCTGCGTCTTTGGCTGCGGCGGAGACCGGGATCCGATGAAGCGGCCTGTTATGGGACATTTCGGGGTCAAGCTGTCGGATATCGCCGTCATCACCTCTGACAATCCCCGTACCGAGGAACCGATGGCCATCATCGAGGACATCCTGAAAGGGGTAAATCAGGAAGATGGGGAATATATTGTGATATCCGACCGCCGCTTGGCCATAAGATATGCTATGGACATTGGGAAAAAAGATGATATAATTGTACTTGCAGGAAAAGGCCATGAGACATATCAGGATATCGGCGGACATAAGTACCACTTGGACGAGCGGGAAGAGGTGGCCGCGTACCTGAAAGAATTGGGGGAACGCCATGCCTAAAATCACACTTCGCCAAGCGGCCGCCTGGTGCGGCGGCACTGTGGAAGAACAATACGCGCAACTTAGCTTTACCGGCGCCAATAACGATACCCGGGTGCTGAAGCCGGGACAGCTGTTTGTGGCGCTGCAAGGCGCCAGAGACGGCCATGATTTTATCCCCGCGGCCATGGAGAAGGGAGCGGCGGCTGCGCTGTGCAGCCGGAAGGTGGAGGATTGCCCCGCCATTGTAGTGGCCGATCCCCGGAAGGCCCTGGGAGACATTGCCCGGGAGGCCCTGAAGCGGATGGATCCCACGGTGGTGGCGGTCACCGGCTCTGTGGGAAAAAGCACCACCAAGGAAATGATCGCTGCGGTGCTGGAGCAGTCCTTCCTGGTCAGCAAGACGCCCGCCAATCACAACAACGACATCGGTATGCCTATGGCTATTTTGGGCATGCCGGAAAACACCCAGGTGGCGGTGCTGGAAATGGGCATGAACCACTACCGGGAGATCGCCTACCTCAGCCGCATCGCCCACCCGGATCTGGGGGTGATCGTGAATATCGGCACCGCCCATATGGAGTTTTTGGGAACCCAGGAGGGGATCCGCCAGGCGAAGATGGAAATCGTGGAGGGCATGGACGAACAGGGAAAGCTGGTGCTCAACGGCGATGATCTTCTGCTGCGGAATCTGGACAGAGAGCCTATCCAGCGCCTGACCTACTTCGGCACGTCCAATGGCTGCGACGTCCGGGCGCTGGATGTGGAGCAGGACGGGGAGATCCTGCGCTTCCGGGTGGAGGCGGGAAAACTGTCCTTCCCCATTGAACTGACAATGGAGGGGGAGCATTATGTGACCGACGCTCTGGCGGCGATTGCCGTGGCGCTGAAGCTGGGTGTCCTCCCGGAAAAGATCATGGCGGGGCTGTCCCAGTTCCGGAACATTTCCGGCCGGCAGGAGGTGCTCCAGGCCGGGGGATTTACCATTATCAACGACTGCTATAACGCGGGCCCTGAGTCTATGGCGGCGGCGCTGAATGTACTGGGGAAAAAGCCCGGCCGGCGGATCGCGGTGCTGGGGGATATGCTGGAGCTGGGAGACTGCACCCAGGCGGAGCACTACCGGATCGGCCGCATCGCCGCGGAAAAGGCGGACCTGGTGTTTGCCTACGGTCCCAACGCCGGAAGAGTCATCAACGGCACCATCACCGGCGGTATGCCCGAGAGCAAGGGCCGGGCCTTTGAGGACAAAGAGGAACTGGTGTCAGCGCTGAAGCAGACGGCCAGGCCGGGGGATGTACTGCTGTTCAAAGGCAGCCATGGCATTCACCTGGAAAAGGTTTTGGACGCCTTCCTGGAGACGGACAAGACACAGAAATAACGGAGGAAAAAGCATGACAAAGGTTTTACTGACAGCGCTCATAGGCTGCGTCCTGTCCTGGGTGCTGGGACGGCTGCTGCTGCCGGTGCTCCACGCACTGAAGGCAGGCCAGTCCATCCGGGAGATCGGCCCTACATGGCACAACAACAAGGCGGGTACTCCCATGATGGGCGGCTTGATGTTTATTTTCGCGGCTGCGCTATGCCTGGTGATCAATCTGCCGGGCATGGAGGACTACACCGTGTTTTTTGTGCTGGCGCTGGCGCTGAGCTTTGGCTTTATTGGATTTTTGGACGACTTTACCAAGATCAAGTTCCACCGGAATCTGGGCTTGACCTCCATGCAGAAGGCCATGCTGCAAATGGCGGTGTCCGCCCTGTTCCTGTATGCCATGTACAAGTCCGGCGCCATGGATACCCATCTGTACATCCCGTTCCTGAATACCAGCTTTCTGCTGCACCCCATCGTGTATATTTTCTTTGCCATGTTTGTGATGGTGGGGTGTGTCAACGCGGTAAACCTGACCGACGGCGTGGATGGACTGAGCGCTTCCGTTACCATTCCGGTGATGGTGTTCTTTGCCGCCGCTTCCGTTGCCATGGGTAAGTATGATCTGGCCCTGCTTCCGGCGGCTCTGGCGGGGGCTCTGATCGCCTACTTGTACTATAACTGGCATCCGGCCAAGGTGTTTATGGGGGATACCGGATCCCTGTTTTTAGGGGGCGTGGTATGCGCCATGTCCTTTGCTCTGGAAATGCCCCTGATTTTGATTCTGGTGGGCTTCGTGTATATCTGTGAGACCATGTCTGTGATCCTGCAGGTAAGCTATTTTAAGCTGACCCACGGCAAGCGGCTGTTTAAAATGTCCCCCATCCACCACCATTTTGAAATGTGCGGCTGGAAAGAGGAAAAAATCGTATTGACCTTTACCGCTGTTTCCGCGGTCATGTGTGTGCTGGCCTGGTTCGGCATTTCCGGACTGGTGGGATGATCCTTCAAAAATCCCTGCAAACGGGGAAAGGAGTTGTATTATGGCAATGGAGGGAAAGCTCCATGCCAAAGAGGACCTTCACCCAAGGGTGGGGGAAAGTGTGGATTATCCCTTTTTGCTGCTGGTGCTCCTGTTGCTCACCGTAGGGCTGGCTATGCTGTATTCGGCCAGCTATGCCCAGAGCGAGTATGACACCAGCTATGAGATTTCCACAAAATATCTGCAAAAGCAGGCGGTGTGCGCCGCCATCGGCCTTGCGGCTATGTACTTTTTCAGCCGGATTCCGGCCTATGTCTGGTATCGGTTCGCCTGGCCTTTGTACATCTTCAGCATTGTGCTGCTTCTGTCTGTGCTGGTCATCGGTGAAGAGGTCAACGGGGCGAAACGCTGGATCAACCTGGCGGGGATCCAGTTCCAGCCCTCGGAGATCGCCAAGTTCACCATGATCGTTCTGTTTGCCAGGCTGACCCGGCACTTTGGGCCGGAGGCAAAAACCTTTCGCTACGGGGTTCTTGGCTTCGGTATGGCTTTGATGGGCATTTTGGTGCCCCTGGCCTTGGAGAAGCATCTTTCCGCCATTATGCTCATGGGCATGGTGGCGGTGGTCATGATGTTCGTTGCCGGTACCCAGCCCAAATGGCTCCTGGCGGGAGCCGGGGCGGCGGTGGTATTCGTCATCATTTATATCAGCTTTATGGGCTATGCGGGGGACCGGGTCAGCGCCTGGCTCCATCCGGAGCAGGATCCGGGGGATACAGGATATCAGATTCTGCAATCTCTCTACGCCATCGGTTCCGGCGGCCTGTTCGGCCTGGGATATGGAAAATCCCGGCAAAAATATCTGTATCTGCCCTTCCAATACAATGACTATATCTTTGCCATTGTGTGTGAGGAACTGGGACTGGTGGGCGCCCTGGCCATCGTCGTCCTGTTTGGGCTGACCATTGTACGGGGCTATTGGATTGCCCTTCGGGCCAGGGACCGGTTTTCTACGGTGCTGGCAGCGGGGCTGATCACCTTGATCGCGGTGCAGACGATCCTGAATCTGTGCGTGGTCACCAATTTGCTGCCCTCCACCGGGATCGCGCTGCCCTTTTTCTCCTATGGCGGTACGGCGCTGGCGGTGAATCTGGGGGAAATGGGCATTGTGCTCAGCATTTCCCGAGGGCGAAACCTGAGAAAAATACAGGAGGCATAAACCTATGAATTTGATTTTTACCTGCGGCGGCACCGCCGGGCACATCAACCCTGCCATCGCAGTTGCCAATAGGATGGTAGAGCGGGATCCAAACTGTAAGATCCTGTTCATCGGCGCGGTGGGGCATATGGAGGAAAAACTGGTGCCCCAGGCGGGGTATGAACTGAAGTGTCTGCCCGGTTCCGGCCTCAGCCGGGGAAAGAATCTGGCTGCCATCAAGAAAAATCTCTACGCGGTGAAGTGTGTTCTGGACGGGGTGAGGCAGTGCAAGGCCATCTTCCGGGACTTTCAGCCGGACGTGGTTATCGGCACCGGCGGCTATGCCAGCTTCCCGGCGCTGTACGCCGCCCAGTCTATGGGAATCCCCACCTGTGTCCACGAGAGCAACGCCGTTCCCGGCGTAACTACCAAGCTGGCAGCCAATAAGGCCAGCCGGGTGCTGGTGGCCTTTGCCGAAAGCGCCGGATATTATCGTCACCCGGAAAAGGTGGAGACCGTAGGCATGCCTGTGCGAAAGGAATTTATTTTCCTCCATAAGGAAGAAGCCCGGAAGGAATTGGGCTTGGAGGGAAAGATCCTGGTCTCCGCCTTCGGCAGCCAGGGAGCCAAGGTTATGAACGAGACTGTGGCGGATATGATGGCCCTGGAGCAGAAGGATGGCTTTCCCTTTCATCATATCCATGCTACCGGCAGCTTTGGAAAGGAATGGATGCCCCGGCGGGTGAAGGACAACGGGGTGGATTGGGAAAAATGCCCTAAGCTGGATATCCGGGAGTATATTTATGATATGCCCGCGGTTATGGCGGCGGCGGATGTGATCATAGCCAGGGCCGGCAGCGCCACCTGCAATGAGATCGGCGCAAGCGGCACCCCCTGCATTCTCATCCCCTCTCCCAATGTGACCAACAATCACCAGGAAAAAAACGCCCGTCTGCTGGAAGAGGGCGGCGGCGCGGTGGTGATCCTGGAAAAAGACTGCACGCCGGAGAAGCTGTATGAGCAGGTCAAATACCTGATGGATCAGGAGGATCTGCGCAGACAGATGTCTCAGAAGCTTCATGCCATGGTACGGCTGGACTCCACAGAGCGAATCTGCGATATCGTGGAGGAACTCAGCAAGCGTTAATGCCCCTACCCAGGAGGAACAATATGGATACAAAGGAAAAAAACAAAGCCGACTCCCGGCAGCGAGCGCCCCAGCGGGAGCGCCGGGACGGTTCTGAAAAAGAGGGCAGAAGGCCTCAGCGGGATCCCCGCCCGTCCGAGGGCCGTCAGACCAGGCAGCGGCCGGAAAGCGGCCAGGCGGCCCCCGCCGGAGCCCAGCAGCGCCGCAGGCAAAGACCGGAGACGGATCAAGCGGCCAGACCGGCCAGAAAGCCGGAGGCCTCCGAACAGTCTGGAAAAGCCCGGGCCCAAAAAGCGGGGGCGGTCAGAACCAGACAGCCTTCCCCGGAGGACAAGCCCCAGCGGAAGAAGGCGCCCGCCGCTCAGCGCTCAGGCGCTTCCCGCAGGCGGGATGTGCCCCGGGATGTGCCGGATAAGAAGCGGGCGTACGGCAACAGCAAGCCCAAGAAAAAATCCGCCATTGCTTCTCTGGTGGAGACCATTAGAACCCAGCAAAGAAGGGCGGAGGCCAGAAAGGCCGCTGCCGCGGAAAAAGGGAAGCGAAAGCGGAAAACTGCCCCCACACCGGCGGTGATCTATACCCAGCCCCAGCCTTTTAACCGGGACCGCTTTTTGCTTCAGCTGATGACGGTGACGGCGGTGGTTCTGGCTATGGTTCTGGGCCTTTCCGTGTTCTTCAAGGTGGAGGTCATTACAGTTTCCGGCGCGGAGACCTACAGCGCCTGGGCGGTGCGGGAGGCCTCCGGCATTAACGAGGGGGACAACCTGCTGACCTTCAGCAAGACCAAGGCGGCCGGTAAGATTGTGGCCAATCTGCCCTATGTGGAAAAGGTGCGGATCGGTATAAAACTTCCTAATACGGTCAATATTATGATTACGGAAGAAAGCGTGGTTTATGCCATCAAGTCCGCAGACGGAACCTGGTGGCTGATGGACTCCGACGGACGTGTGATCGAGCAGTCCAACAACGCTGCCGCCGCGAAATGCACGCAGATTCTGGGGGTGACCTTAGACAATCCTGTGGTCAATGAACGGGCCATCGCGGCGGAGGCTGTTCCCGTGGAGACCGATCCCACCGGGGTCAGTGAATTGGCGCCGGTGACGACTACCGGCGCTCAGCGGCTGGGAGCGGCGCTGCAAATTCTGAAGGCCCTGGAAGAAAACGATATCGTGGGCGACGCTGCCAGTGTGGATGTTACATTGACGGAAGAGATCATTTTGTGGTATGGCAATCAGTATCAGGTGAATCTGGGAGATACCTCTCAGCTGGAGTACAAGATCGCCTGCATGAACGACGTGATTTTGCAAATGAGCGACTATCAGAGCGGTATTTTGGACATCAGCTTCACCATCTGGCCCGATCAGGTGGTATATACGCCCTTCGAGTGATGTTATTATTTTGTAAATAATTTGCCGAAAGAACAGATTTTCTATTGACCAATTCCGGATTTCGGGATAGAATGTAAAAGTACACATGCATAATTCAGGCAGTGTCGGCTTTTGCCGCCTCTGCGAAAGATACATAGGAGGAAGAGTTTATGTCCGAATCGTTTCAGGATCGTGTAGTTAAAATCAAGGTCATCGGCGTTGGCGGCGCCGGCAACAATGTCATTAACCGTATGATCGATGCTGGTGTGGGCGGCGTGGAATTCGTTGCCGTGAACACGGATAAGCAGGATCTGAATAAATCGGTTTGCAAGAATAAGATCCAAATCGGTGAGAAGCTTACCGGCGGCATGGGCGCGGGCTCTAAGCCCGAGATCGGCAGAAAGTCCGCGGAGGAAAGCCGGGCGGCCATTGCCAAGGCGCTGGAAGGCACGGACATGGTGTTCATCACTGCCGGCATGGGCGGCGGTACCGGCACCGGCGCTGCTCCCATCGTGGCGGATCTGGCCCACGAGGCCGGGATCCTCACCGTTGGCGTTGTGACCAAGCCCTTTAAGTTTGAGGGCGCCAACCGGATGCGTCAGGCGGAGCAGGGAATTTCCGACCTTAACGGCAAGGTGGACTCCCTGATCATCATTCCCAACGACCGGCTGAAGTATGTGACCGACCAGAAGATCACCTTTGCCAACGCCTTCGGCATTGCCGACGATGTGCTGAAGCAGGCGGTGACCTCCATTTCCGAGCTGGTTGGCTTCTGCAAGAACGTAATCATCAACCTGGACTTTGCCGACGTTTCCGCCATTATGAAGGACGCCGGACGGGCACATATGGGCGTAGGCACTGCCTCCGGCCGGGAGAAGGCGGAGCAGGCCGCTGCCGCCGCCGTGGCCAGCCCCCTGCTGGAGACCTCCATCAACGGCGCTACCGGCGTGCTGGTGAATGTCACCGGCTCCATGGAGATGACCCTGGACGATGTGGAGACCGCTGCCGGGATCGTGCAGGAAGCGGCCAATCCGGATGCCAATATCATCTTCGGCGCTACCATTTCCGATGAATTCCAGGATGAGATGCGGGTTACCGTGATTGCCACCGGCTTTGAGATCAAGACCGAGTCCTTTGCCGCGGCTCCCAAGGCTGCCGCCAATAAGCAGCCCAGCTTCGTCCCCGATGACATTGATACCCCTGTGGCTGCCGCTGCCGCGCCTACCAAGAGCGCGGACATGAGCGACATTGACGAGATTTTCAGCATCTTCAAGCGCTAAGGAAAACGCTGCCGCATCCCGGCCCGACAGACGGGTCGGGATGCTTTGCGCTGCATAGAAAGGAGTTTTCGATGGGGGCCTATGAAAACCTGGCAGTCAGCTATGACCGGCTGACCAATGATGTGGATTACGAGGCGACGGTGGCCTTCTATTATGAGATACTGAAGGGGGAGGGCCTGTCCCCTCGAACAGCGGTGGATCTGGCTTGCGGAACCGGGTCTGTGTCAGTGATTTTGGCAAAGAAGGGCCTGCGGGTCACCGGCGTGGATATGTCTGAGGAAATGTTGACGGTTGCCCAGCAGAAGGCCGCGCAGCTTGAGAATATGCCCCGGTTTGTTTGTCAGCGGCTGGAAAAGCTGTGGCTGCCCAGAGGGGTGGATATGGCGGTCTGCGCTCTGGACAGTCTGGACTATATCACAGAGCCGGAGGACTGCGCCCGGGCGATCCGGCGGGTGTATAAGGCGCTGAATCCCGGCGGCATCTTTATTTTTGACGTAAACACCCCGGAAAAGCTTCAGGCCATGGACGGCCAGATATTTCTGGATGAGGACGATGATGTGTATTGCGTCTGGCGGGGGGAATTTGACAGAGAAACCAATATCTGCTCTTACGGCATGGATCTGTTTCAACGCCGGGGAACGGTCTGGACACGATCTTTTGAAGAGCATCGGGAGTATGCCTACTCCCGGGAACAGCTGGAGGCCTATTTGAAAGACGCGGGTTTTTCCTACATCCGGGTCTATGGGGACCGGCGGCTGGAGCCTCCCAAGGCGGGAGAACAGAGAATTTATATCAAGGCAAGAAAGGGAATCCGAAAATGAATGATTATTTGGTTCGCGGAATGACAATGGACGGCTATGTAAAGGTGGTTGCCATCCGCTCTACGGAGCTGGTGCGCCGCGGGGCTCAGATCCACGGCACCACACCAAACGCCACAGCGGCCTTTGGACGGGCGCTGACAGCCGCCTCCATGATGGGAAATATGCAGAAGGTGGACGATGGTTCCATGACCTTGCAGATCCGGGGCGGCGGCCCTATCGGCACCATCACCGTGGTATGTGACCCGGTGGGCAATGTCCGGGGCTGCGTGACGGAACCCAAAGTTCCCCTGGTGGAGAAGCACCCCGGAAAGCTGGATGTGGGGGCCACCGTGGGCACGGACGGAACGTTAACGGTGATCCGGGATCTGCAATTGAAAGAGCCTTATATCGGCTCCACGGCCCTTGTATCCGGCGAGATCGGGGATGATGTTACAGCTTACTTTGCCCAGAGCGAGCAGACGCCAACCGCCTGCGCCTTGGGGGTGCTGGTTGACCGGGATCTGAGCGTGAAGGTTGCCGGGGGCTACCTGGTGCAGCTGCTGCCCGGCGCCCCGGAGGAAGTGATCGATACCCTGGAGGCGGGCATTCAGAAGGCCGGGGCGGTCACCGCTATGCTGGAAGCGGGCATGACCCCCGAGGATATTCTGGGACAGGTCTGCGGCAGTTTGGGCGTGGTGTTCATGGAAACCACGGAGGTTTCCTATAAATGCTATTGCACCCGATCTCGGGTGGAGAGCGCCCTGATCAGCCTGGGCAGGGAGGAGCTGGAGGACATTCGCTTACAGGGGAAGCCCTTCCCGGTGGAATGCCAGTTTTGCGATACCGTTTATGAGTTTACGCCGGAGGACGTGGCGCAGCTGCTGGAAAAGATTTGATTTTCAATAAAAAATGGTGGGAAATCCCTGGAAAATGACTCTGAGAAATCAGACAGAAAAAATAGAAAAAAGTGCTTGACAAATGGGGATTGTTTGTGTATAATAAACCACGTCGCTGAGGTGAGCAACACCTCGAGGCACGAACGGGAGCATAGCTCAGCTGGGAGAGCATCTGCCTTACAAGCAGGAGGTCACAGGTTCGAGCCCTGTTGTTCCCACCATTTATCTGGCCCGGTGGTGCAGTCGGTTAGCACGCCAGCCTGTCACGCTGGAGGTCGACGGTTCGAGTCCGTTCCGGGT
>CALWXR010000004.1 GCA_944385535.1 uncultured Oscillospiraceae bacterium | reverse complement strand
TAGGTGTTTTCCTTTTGGGGTATGGTTTTCCGTTTCCTGTTGCCCGGCGTTTAGAGACTTTTACAAGTTCCTATTTTTGGGAAAGATCTTTCTACTATGTAAGACGCAAACCGCCGCCTGTTCGGACAAGAAATAAAAACAAAACCGCCCTGCAAAATGCAGGGCGGCTTGGAAGCTAATTCAAGAGGGATATTAATAGAACTTTCTCTTGTTCTTACGAGCAGCTTCAGACTTCTGCTTACGCTTCAGGCTGGGGCTGACGTAATGCTCGCGCTTCTTCACTTCCGCGATAACGCCTTCCTTGGCGCAGCTGCGCTTAAAACGACGCAGAGCGTTCTCCAAAGATTCGTTTTCCTTAACGCGAATTTCAGACATTGTTTTCCCTCCCTCCGATGGCATCCGGCTAGATCCAGGATGCTTTCAGGGCCTATCACTAGGCTAGAATATTATATACGTCTTTTCCGCAATTGTCAAGGAAGAATTCTTTTAATTTACAAAAATCTTTTTTCTGCTCCAAACTACAGCCCTCTGAGAACCAGGGGGCTCAGAGTGTCGAAAAAGCTTCGCAGAATTTGCCGCCGCAGCGGCAAGAAAGATTCAATCATTTGCTGCCGGGGCGTGTACCTGGCAGAAAATACATCTCAGGCTGCTTTTTGTGGGAGTTGTGCGCCATAGGCGCACAAGGAGTGCGCGCAGCAGACTGCAACTCCTTTGTTGAAAAGCCCCGAAGGGGTTTTTCAACAGCCTGAGCCCCCTGAGAACCAGGGGGCTGCAAAATAAGTCACTTGACGATCAGGTTCACCAGCTTGTTTTTGACCACGATGGTCTTGACGATGCTGCCCCCCTGCTTCTGGAGGAACCGGGCAATCTTCTCGTCGGCCACCGCATTGGCCACCACTTCCTCATTGGAAAGGTCGGCGTCCATGAGAACGGTGCCCCGCATCTTGCCGTTGACCTGGACGGCGATGTTCACTTCCGCGTCCTTGCACTTTTCTTCGCTGTAGGTGGGCCAGGGCTCATAGGCGATGGTATGGTCATGGCCCATGATCTGCCAGATTTCCTCGCCCACATGGGGGATGATGCAGGAGATCATCTTAATGAAGCCCTCGGCGTATTCTCTGGGGCAGGAACCGTTTTTGTACACCTCGTTGACGAACACCATCATCTGGGCGATGGCGGTGTTGAAGCCCAGGGATTCAAAGTCGGAGGTGACCTTCTTCACCGTCTGGTGGTAGATCTTGGTCAGCTTGCCGTCGTCGGCCTCCGTCAGGTTGCCTGTCTCGGTAAAGAAGTTCCACACCCGGTTGATAAACTTCTTAGCGCCGGCCACGCCGGTAGTGCTCCAGGGCTTGGAAACCTCCAGGGGGCCCATGAACATCTCATACAGCCGCAGGGTGTCCGCGCCGTACTCCCGCACCACATCGCTGGGATTCACCACAAATTCCGGGTACCGCTTGCCCATCTTAATGCCGTTCTCCCCCAGGATCATGCCCTGGTGGACCAGCTTCTGAAAAGGCTCCTTCACGGGAGACAGGCCCTGATCGTACAAAAAGCGGTTCCAGATCCGGGAGTAGATCAAATGGCCCACCGCGTGCTCGGGGCCGCCGATGTACAGATCCACCGGCATCCAGTGCTCCAGCAGCTTGGGATCGCAGAATTCCTTATCGTTATTGGGGTCGATATAGCGCATGTAGTACCAGGAGGAACCGGCGGAGCCGGGCATGGTAGAGGTCTCCCGGACGCCGTGGATGCCGTTGCGGTCATACTGCTTCCATTCGGTGGCGTTCTCCAGGGGGGCCTTGCCGTTCCGGCCCTTATAGTCCTCCAGCACAGGCAGGATCAGAGGCAGTTCTTCGTCCGGCAGGAACACGGTTTCCCCATCATCCGTATAGACGCAGGGCACCGGCTCGCCCCAGTAGCGCTGACGGGCGAAAATCCACTCTCTAAAGTGGTAGTTGTTCTTTCTCCGGGCAACCCCCATCTTCTCCAGCTTAACGGTAATGGCCTCCTTGGCCTCCTCCACCGTCAGGCCGGTGAATTCCTCGGAGTTCATCAGCTTGCAGCCCTTGCCCAGGTAATCCTGCTTTTCAAAAGCGCATTCGGACACGTCCCGGCCCTCAATGACCTGGATCATGGGAATGTTATGAACCTGGGCGTACTCAAAGTCCCGCTGGTCGTGGCTGGGAACCGCCATGACCGCGCCGGTGCCGTAGTTGGCCAGCACGAAGTCGCCGATGAATACAGGCACCTGCTTGCCGTTCACCGGGTTAATGGCGTACACCCCCTCCAGGGGGCAGCCGGACTTGGTCTTGTTCAGCTCGGTCCGGTCCATGTCGCTTTTTTTGACAGTTTCATCAATATAAGCCTGGACCTGCTCCTTGTTCTGGATCCGATCCATGAGAGACTGGACGATCTTTCCGTCGGGCGCCAGAACCATAAAGGTAATGCCGTAGATGGTCTCGATACAGGTGGTGTAGATGGAGAAGGAGCCGCCGCCTAAGAGCTGGAAGTCCACTTCCACACCGGTGGACTTGCCGATCCAGTTGCGCTGGATCTCCTTGGTGGATTCCGGCCAGTCGATTTCTTCCAGGCCCTCCAGCAGCTTTTCGGCAAAGGCAGGCTGGTCGATGACCCACTGCATCATATTCTTCTTCACCACCGGATAGCCGCCCCGCTCGGATTTGCCGTCGATAACCTCGTCGTTGGACAGCACCGTGCCCAGCTCCTCGCACCAGTTCACAGGCATTTCCACCCGCTTGGCATAGCCCGCCTCATACAGCTTCTTGAAGATCCACTGGGTCCACTTGTAGAAAGAGGGGTCGGAGGTGGCCACCATCTTGGACCAGTCGTAGTCAAAGCCCAGCTCCTTCAGCTGCTTGGAGAAGGTCTTGATATTTTCCTGGGTAAAGCCGTTGGGATGGTTGCCGGTGGAGACCGCGTACTGCTCCGCAGGCAGGCCGAAGGAGTCATAGCCCATGGGGTGCAGCACATTGTAGCCCTGCATCCGCTTCATCCGGGACATGATGTCGGTGGCGGTATAGCCCTCGGGATGGCCCGCGTGGAGCCCTACGCCGGAGGGATAGGGGAACATATCCAGCACGTAATACTTGGGCTTGGAAAAGTCCCAAACATCGGTGTGGAAGGTCTTGTTTTCCTCCCAGTATTTTTGCCATTTTTTCTCAATGGCGGAATAATCGTAATGCATACTCTCTACCTCTTTTATTTACTCAGCAATCACAATGTCGCTGATATTGATCTGCTCCGCGTCGGCCCACAGCCGCTCCAGATCGTAAAACTGCCGGGCTTCCTCGGTAAACACATGAACCACAATGGTGCCGTAGTCCAGCAGTTCCCAGGAATTTCCCCGGTGGCCCTCCCGGCTGATCATCTGCTCCCCCAGCTGCTCCAGGGTGTACTCAGCGTAGTCGCACAGGGTCTTGACATGGGTATTGGAGGTGCCGGTGCAGATGAGGAAGTAGTCTGCCAGGGAGCTGATATGATCGATCTTCAGCAGTTTGATGTCCAGACCTTTCTTGGCGTCCAGGGCTTTGGTCACTTCGTAGGCGATTTCTTTAGGAGTTAACATAACATCTTCCTTTCCGGGAATCTATCTTTTGGCGGGACCGCCCCGCCCTATATTCTAAGTGATGGCATTCAGCCAGGCCAGGGCCTCCCGGGATGCCGGGGAGACTTCGCTGCCCTGGTGATGTAAATATTCCAGGGTCATTTCCAGCCCCAGCTTCATAGCGGCGTTCAGATCCTGAAAGGCCAGGCGGCGCAGGGTTTCTATGCCCTCCATATCCCGGTTGGGCTCGATGTAATCCGCCAGATAGATGATCTTCTCCAGCAGATTCATATTGGCCTTTCCGGTGGTGTGGGATTCAATGGCGGAGACCACCGCGTCGTTCTCCCCGAAGATCCGCCGGGCCACCATACTGCCTGTCAGGGCATGGAGGGTTTTGGGATATCGAACAGAAAAGTCATCCAATATTTTACCATAGGCCTTGCACAATGTCAATTGGAGCGGCCCGTCGATGGCCTTGGTCACATCGTGGAGGATTCCCGCCCGGGCGGCGTCGGTGACATCCGCTCCCCAATGGTTTGCCAGCTCCACCGCCGTATCCCGGCAGCCCAGCACATGGGCCACCCGGTTGGGATTCAGCAGCCCTGTGACCACCTGCTCCAGCTGCTCCATAGGCAGCTGTTTCCAGTTTGCCCGGGTATGATACAGCCGGTGCTCCCGGATGTACTCCAGAACGCCGGGGGGCAGCAGCTCTCCTGCGCAACGGAAGGCAAGCAACCGGCGCATCTGGGTGGAGGAGATGTTCACCACCGCATTGTGAACCAGCTCCACCTTCGCTCCCCGGGCTTCCAGATCCTTTTTCTTTTTCTCAACGGCGGTCTGCTCGTGCTTGTCTCCCCGGTGGAATACCCCCAATGTGGCGTCTTGCAGGATCCGGGAGGCGTTCTTCCACTGCTCTATGGACAAAAACATATCCGTGCCCATCAGTAGCACCAGTTCCGCCTTTGGATAGGCTTCTTTCATCTGGGCCAGGGTCTCACAGGTATAGCTGGGACCCTCCCGGCGCAGCTCCAGATCCGAGACCCGGATCTTATCGCAGCCTGTGAATGCCAGGCGAAGCATGTCCAGCCGCTGCTGGGGTAACGGTGTGTTTTCAGGCATGGTCTTATGAGGGGCGATCCGGTCGGGAATGACCAGAAGCTCCTTCAGTCCCAACGCCTCCACCGCCTGGTTGGCCGCCTGAAAATGTCCCAAATGGGGCGGGTTAAACGTCCCGCCGTAAATGCCGATTCGTTCCATAGTGATCCCCCTGCCATTATCTTTTCATCGCGAACGCTCGCGGTCATGTAAAGTCCGGCTTGGCCTGATACAACTGAAACTCTCGCCAGACAAGGGCGGATCTTTCCGCCCTCCTCCGCCTTTCCTATGAGGGCCTACCCTGCCCGTGGTCGTGAAACGCCTTTTTCTCAGTCCCGGCTGCGCAGCTGCTTTTCCCGATCCCGCTCGATGGCCTTTTCAATGGCCATTTCCTTGAAGTAGGCGTTGCGCTGCTCCCGGACCTTCCGAGCGGCGGCCCGACGAGCCCGGGCGCCCTTGCCCACAGGATCCGCCTTACTTTTGGGCACTTCCTTCCGCTTGGCCCGGCCGGTTTGATTACGCTCTGCCTGGCACTTTTCACTGAAGCGCCAGATGACGAATTTGGAGCCCACGCAGGAGATTCCGCCGGCGCCGGTGGCCTGACAAATGGCGTCAGACACCTCCCGGGCGCTCATAAGGGCGGATTCCAGCACCTTTCCCTTCACCAACTCCCGGGCAGTGAGCAGCCGGTCCGCTTCCTCGATCACCGCCTGGGTAACGCCGTCCTTGCCCACCATCAGGGTGGTTTCCAGCCCGTTGGCCTGGGCGCGAAGCTCAGCGCGCTGTTTACTTGTCAGCATAACCTGCCTCCTTTAACTTCTCATAAAACACGTTTAAGGCGTTTGCCCGGTGGGAAACCTGATTCTTTTCCTCCGGACTCATTTCCGCCGTGGATTTACCCATGGGGGGATAGTAAAAAATGGGATCGTAGCCGAAGCCGTTCTCCCCGACGGGAGAGCGGAGCAGCTCGCCGTGAATCTCCCCCCGGGCCTGAATGGTTTGGCCTTCCGGGGTGACCATGGTAATGACGCAGACGAATTTCGCCTGCCGCTGGCCGTCGGGGACATGCTCCGTATTTTTCAGCAGCAGCAACAGCCTGCCCCAGTCGTCCAGAGTATCGTCGAATCCGTACCGGGCGGAATACACCCCCGGCTCTCCGTTCAGGGCGTCCACAGCGATGCCGGAGTCGTCCGCCAAAGCGGGCAGGCCGGTGGCCTCCATCACCGCTTTGGCCTTCAGATAGGAATTTTCTTCAAAGGTGGTTCCCGTCTCTTCCACGTCAATGTCCACCCCCAGCTGGGACTGGAGCAGAAGCTCCATGCCGAATTTCTCGGTAATCCGGCTGATCTCCACCAGTTTATGGGGATTATGGCTTGCCAATACCACTTTCATACGCTTCACCTGTCCTTTTATCAAAACAGAGCGTCCACAAAGCCCTGGGCCTCAAAGGGCATGAGATCGTCCGCCTGTTCGCCTACGCCCACAAATTTCACCGGGATCTGCAGGGCGTCCGCCACAGCCACTACAATGCCGCCCTTGGCGGTGCCGTCCAGCTTGGTCAGGGCGATGGCGGTAACGCCGGCAATCTCCTTAAACTGCTTGGCCTGGATCAGACCGTTCTGGCCGGTGGTGCCGTCCAGAACCAGCAGCACCTCCTTGGCGGCCTCCGGCAGCTCCCGGTTCACGATCCGGCTGATCTTGTTCAGTTCGTTCATCAGATTGGCCTTGTTGTGGAGCCGTCCGGCGGTGTCGATGATGATTACATCCACATCCTTGGCCTTGGCGGACTGGATGCCGTCGTACACCACGGAAGCCGGATCCGCCCCCTCGTGCTGGCGGACAATGGCGGCTCCGCTGCGATCCGCCCAGATCTCCAGCTGGTCAGCAGCCGCTGCCCGGAAGGTATCGCCCGCCACCAGCAGCACCTTTTTCCCCTGATCCACCTGCTGCTTGGCGATCTTGCCAATGGTGGTGGTCTTGCCCACGCCGTTGACGCCGATGACCAGGATCACGCTGGGATGGGTGGAAAGGTTCAGCTGAGTGTCTCCCACGTTCAGCATGTCCACCAAAATGTCTTTCAGCGCGTCTTTCGCTTCTTCCGTGGTTTTCAGGTGTTGCTCCCGGACGGCCTTGCGCAGACGTTCCACCGCCTTTCCGGAAGTCTCCACGCCCAGATCCGCCAGGATCAGGCATTCTTCCAGCTCGTCATAAAAGTCGTCGTCAATTTCGGAAAAGCCGGTAAACACCCCGCCCAAGGTGCTGCTCAGCGCGTCCCGGGTCTTGGTCAGGCCGGCTTTGATTTTATCAAAAAAACCCATGTTGCATATTCCTTTCTATTTATTCCACAATCCCTAAGTACTCTTCCATCTGGTTCAGGTCCAGCCGCAGCAGCTTGCTGACGCCCTGCTCCTGCATGGTCACGCCATAGAGCACATCCGCCGCTTCCATGGTGCCCCGCCGGTGGGTGATGACGATAAACTGGGTATTCTTGCTCAGGTTGTGCAGATAGCTGGCAAACCGTTCCACGTTCCGGTCATCCAGCGCCGCGTCGATCTCGTCCAGAATGCAGAAGGGGGTGGGCCGAACCTTCAAAATAGCGAAGTACAGGGCCGTTGCCACAAAGGCCTTCTCGCCGCCGGAGAGCAATGTGATGGTCTTGACCTGCTTTCCGGGGGGCTGGACCTGAATCTCAATGCCGCAGGTCAGGGGGTTCTCCGGATCCTCCAGGATCAGCTGTCCCCGGCCGCCGCCGAACATTTCCGTAAAGGTCTGGCCGAAATAGTGGTCGATTCTTTGGAATTCCGTTACAAAAATGGTGGTCATTTCCTTGGTAATGTCCCGGATCACGCTTTCCAGCTCCCGCTTGGAGGTGAGCACATCGTCCCGCTGTTCCGCAAGATAGGTATAGCGCTCGTTCACCCGGGCATATTCCTCAATGGCCCCCAGGTTTGGGGTGCCCAGGGCGGCGATCTTCCGCTTCAGCTCGGAAGCGCGCCGGTTGCCCGCGGCCACGTTTTCAATTTCGCCCCGGTGCTCTCCGGCGGTGCCGGGGGTCAGGCCGTAGGAGTCCCACAATTTATCAATGATCTGCCGCTCTTCCATGCCGGAGGTCACTTTCTTCTGCTCCAGCAGAGCGCAGGCCCGCTCCATATTCAAAATATCCTTGTTCTTCTCCTGGGCCTCCCGCTCCGCCCGGGTCTTGCCGGCCTCCGCCTCTGCCCGACGGGCCAGAACTTCATCCATCTGGCCCTTCATGATCCCGGTTTCCTGTTCGTTTTCCTGCCGCCGCTTTTCCAGGTCGGCGATTTCCCCCGCCAGGCGGATATTATCCTGGGAAATGGCGTCCTTCAGGGCGATCTTCTTTTCCCGATCCCCGGCCATAGCGGCCCGGAGGTTTTTCAGATCCTCCATGTGGGCAAGGGCGGTGGAGCGCTCCGCTTCCAGGGCCGCTTCCTCGGTTTTCAAACCCATTGCCTGCTCGGTGATGGCGGCGGTGGCTTCCGACGCCTCGCTCTGGCTTCCCTCCAGCTGGGTAAGCTTCTCCCGGATATCGGCCAGCTGCCGGGTGTACACCTGAATCTTGGCCTGCTGGGCGGTATAACGCTCCCGATCCGAGCGATCCCGCTGGTTCAGGGCGTCCCGCTCCCGGCGGGCGGAATTCTCCGCCTCCACAATGGCCTCCAGGAGAACCTCGTACTGCTTCTGCTGGCCCTGGAGCCGGAGAACCTGATCCTCCGCCTCCCGAAGCTGATCCCGGGCGGCGCTGATCTGGAATTCCACCTGGTCGCACTGCCGCTGGGCCTCCTGCAATTCCGCCTGGCAAACCAGCTTGTCCTGCTGCAGCTGCTTTTCCTGGGCAGTGAGCTTTTCCAGCTCGTTGGCCCGGGACAGAATGCCCGCATCCTTATTCACAGAACCGCCGGTCATGGAGCCGCCGGGGTTCATAACCTGGCCGTCCAGGGTGACGATCTTAAAGCGATTACGGTACTTCTGAGCCATGGCAATGGCAGCGTCCATGTCGGATACGATCACCGTCCTGGCCAGCAGATTGTCCACAATGCCCCGATATTGCTGTTCGGCGGTCACCAGCTGGGAGGCGATTCCCACAAATCCCCGACAGGCTTCCAGTCCCGTCTCCTGCAAAGACCTTCCCTGAATGCTGCTCATGGGCAGGAAAGTGGCCCGGCCTCCGCCGATGCGCTTAAGGTAAGAAATGGCGGCCTTGCCGTCAGCTTCGCTGCCCACCACAATCTGCTGCATGGCGGCCCCCAGGGCAATCTCAATGGCTACGGTATAGCTGTCCTCCGTGCGGATCAGCCGGGACACCGGCCCATGGACATTCCGCAGGGCGCCCCGCTGGGCCTCCTGCATCACCATTCGCACCGCTTTATTATAGCTTTCAAAGTCCCGTTCCATGGCCCGGAACACCTTTGCTTTGGCAGCAACGGAATCCAGCTTTTGATTCAGTTCCCGCTGCTTCTGCTGCAGCTCGTCCCGACGCTTGATCCGGTTGTTGGCCCGGAGGGTATAGCCGGAAATGGTATTGTTCGCCGCAGTGACCTCCTCCTGGGCCTTTTGCAGCTGACTGCTGCAGTTGTCCAGATTGGTCTGGGCCTCGTGATGCCGGGCCGCCCCGGAGGAAAGGTCGCTGCTCAGCTGTTCCAGCCGCTCCCGGGTCTGAACCATGCTTTCTTCCAGACCCCGGACGTCCGCCTGACGGCCGGCAATGTCCGCCGCCAGGGAGGATTCCTCGCTGCGCAGCTGCAAAAACTGTTTGGTCAGCCCCTGGGCATTGGCGGTCATAGCCGCCAACTGCTGCTGCAGCTGATCCAGCGCCTGCCGCTTCTGGGTCAGGGCGGTCTCGATTTCCTCCACTCGGGCTTCCGTCTGCCGGATCTGGGTGACGATTCCGCCGGAGCGATCCTCTTCCCCCTTCAGTTCCTCTTCAATCCGGTCGATGTTTTGGTTATTGTTTTCCACATTGCCCCGAAGCACCGCCATCTGGCCGTCCAGCTGCTGGTGGGTGCTGGTGAGCATATTCACCTTCAGCCGCACAGTCTCCAGCTCTTCGTCCCGGCCGCGCAGAGACTTCCCCAGTTCCTCCGCCTGGCGGTAGAGGGCGTCCAGATCCTCATGGGCCTGCTGCAAGACGAAAGAGGCGGAAGCGTAATCTTCCTCGGCCTTCTTGGCGGCGGCGGACAGCTTATCCAGGGTATCCAGCCAAACGGCCACTTCCACACCCTTCAGTTCATCCTTCAGCTCCAGATACTTTTTCGCCTTCTCAGATTGAACCTTCAAAGGCTCCAGCTGCAATTCCAGTTCCGAAACCTTGTCGCCGATGCGCAAAAGATTATCCTCGGTATGCTCCAGCTTCCGCTCGGTTTCCTCTTTCCGGTGGCGGTATTTGGAGATGCCCGCCGCCTCTTCGAAGATCTCCCGGCGGTCGCCGCTTTTTAAGGACAGGATCTCGTCAATTCGACCCTGGCCGATGTTGGAATAGCCCTCCCGGCCCAAGCCGGTGTCCATAAACAGTTCATGGATGTCCCGCAGGCGGGCGGACTGCTTGTTAATATAGAATTCACTGTCGCCGGAGCGGTAGAACCGGCGGGTAATCATGACCTCGTCCGCATCATAGGGAAGCGCCCGGTCAGAATTGTCCAATGTCAGGGTGGCTTCCGCGAAGCCCACGGCGGAACGCTTCTGGGTGCCGCCGAAAATCACGTCCTCCATCTTGGCGCCCCGAAGGGTCTTGGTGCTCTGCTCGCCCATGACCCACAAAATAGCGTCGGAAATATTCGACTTGCCGGAACCGTTGGGGCCCACGATAGCGGTGATATCATCGCCGAATCGAATCAGCGTCTTATCCGGGAAGGACTTAAATCCCTGTAATTCCAATGATTTTAAATTCACGTGACAACCTCTTGTGAAAATGATGATAATTCATTTTATTATATTCGAAAAGGTAAGCAAATGCAAGGATTTCTTTTGTTTCCCCACAAGAAAATCCCTCCGAAGGTTCGGAGGGATTCAAAGTATGGTCAGGGGAACAATTCCCCGGCATCTGCCGAGTGCCGGTCTTTTCTAACCAGCTTCAGCAGTCTTTGGGGCGGCAGGCTGCGGATCAGCCAGAGGACCGGCCGGTGATGGAGCTTGGCGGGCGTGCTGCCTTCCTCCCGGAGGTAGTCGTTCAGCCTCCGCTGAATCAGGCCAAGGCTTTCCGCCGTGTTCCCGGGGTCCCGGGACAGGTAGATAAGATAACTTGTGTAATGGCGGTCGAAGGCTTTTTTCAGCTGAGGGAATCGGGCGGAAACCGCCTTTCGCCGTTTGGTCAGATAATCGATCCGATCCAGAACGATCTGCCGCTTCGCCTTGGGGGACTGCATCACGCTGGAAGCTCGCTGACGGTAATGATATACGATCCGGTCATCACAGATGATCTTCCCGGCGTTCATAATGCCCTGATAGACAAAGTATTCATCATCGATCTTATGACCCTCTTCAAAGAAGATCCCCTCAAACAGCTTCCGCCGGTACAGCTTGTCCCACAGCAGGCTGCATGTCCAATCATCGGTAACAAACAGCTTCAGATATTCCGCCGGGTCATAGGTATGTCGGCCCGGCTTCACGATTTGATCTTCCTGCCGGGTGGTGTATACATTCCGAAAGGCGCACTGCACCACATCCGCCTGCTCACTCTCCAGCAGGGAGCGCATATGTCGGTAGGCCCCGGGAGAAAGATAATCATCGCTGTCCACAAAGGCCAGGTATTCCCCGGAAGCCGCCCGCAGTCCCGCGTTTTTTGCCGCCGCGGCGCCGCCGTTTTTCTGATGGATCACCTGAACCCGGCTGTCCTGCCGGGCGTACCGGTCACAGATGGCGCCGGAATCATCGGTGGAGCCGTCGTCGATCAGGATCACTTCCAGCTGTGAATCCTCCTGGCTGAGAATGCTTTCTACGCATTGGCTCAGGTAGGCCGCCACATTGTAAACCGGCACAATCACCGAGATGGTTTGATTCATTGCCCACCTTCCCTTTCCTTATGTCTTTTTTCGGATCCGGTCGTAAACCCAATGGGCCAGACCCCACACAGGCTTGACCGGGTAGGCCGCTTCGTAAAATTCCAGATTCTCCCGATTGAAGGCAATGCCGCTTTCCGTCATCCCCTGCCGCAGCTGTTTCCGCAAGGGCTTTGCGTAGGTTTTATAGGCCGGGTCAGCCTCTGCCTGTTTCAGGTGCTCCAAAAGGCTCCACAGATACCGTTCCCGGACGCAGGACAAAAGCCGTTCATTGCCCGTTTCCCGGGCAAAGGCCATTTGCTGTGCAAAGGCTTCCAAAACATCCAGCCGTTTCGGCTTCCAGGCCCCGCCGGTGATGCCGGAATCGTTCTGAAAATAGGCGTACAGTCGGGCATCCGTTACCGCCACCCGGCCCGCCTGATAGACCGCCCGGTAGGTGGTAAACTCATCTTCATGATACTTCCCCACCGGGAATCGCAGATGTTCAAACAGGGAGCGGTGGTACAGCTTCCCCCAGGCCACTGAGGAAGAGGCCCCCTCAAAATCATTGCGGCAATAGTACTCGTCCGCGGACTGGCACAGCACCGCCGGCTCCGCCTGTTCTTTCAGAGACTCTCCCCGGGTCCGGTAAAGCCCGCAGGCGCTGAGCAGGCATTCCAGCCGCTCTGCCGCCTGGTACAGCTCCTTCAGGCAGTCTTTTTCCAGCCAGTCGTCGCTGTCCACAAAGGTCAGCCACTGGCTGTGGCTATGGGCCAGCATCCATTGGATGCCGGTATTTCTGGCGGCGGAAAGCCCGGCGTTCTCCTGGTGGATTACATGAATCCGGCTGTCCTGAGCGGCGTATTCGTCACAGATCTTTCCACAGTTGTCAGGACTGCCGTCGTCTACCAAAAGGATCTGAATGTCCTGCTCCGTCTGGCCCAGAATGCTGTCCACGCATCGCTTCAAATAGGGCTCCACCCGGTATACCGGGACAATTACCGTGATCTTACTCATACACGCCCCCGTTTCCGCCACTGATTGAGTCGGGATATCACCGGATTGCCCGCCAGCCATTCCTTAAACTGTTTCCACTTCAGAAACCGGCTGTGATATCTGGCAAAATCATAATCCAGGAGACAATCCAATCCCTTTTTCATCTCCGGGCTGATCCGCGGGTTTTCGGCGTACCCGGGGAAATGATCCCGGATATAGTCCACCAGCGGCCGCTGGAGCGGGCTGTCCGGCTCGCTTGCGTTGATCAGCTCCAGCACAAACAGAACGGTGTCCACCAGGGAGGCTTCCAGTTCCGTCTGAAACGCCTGGTACAGGCCATCCTTCCGGAAGCCCTCCAAAATAATATCGGAAACCTTCAGGATATCCAGCATCTTCTCCGAGTTCTTCCGCCGCATGGAGGAATTGGGGCTTTGGACGTAGTAATACAGGCAGTCCTGGCAGAAGGAAATGGTCCGCGCCTTGGCATACAGCCACCGGCCCACCGCGTCCTCATACAAAAGCTTTTCCGGGAAGCTGACGCCGCTTTCCATATAAAAGGCCCGGCGGTATGCTTTGTTCCAGGGAGCACTGGGCATGGTCACCACAGACCGGTCCTCTTCCGGGCGGTGGACGCCGGGCTTCCAATTGCTTAAGGTTTCCAAAGCAATCTGCTTTCCCCCTTGGGTCACCTGGGCATATCGGAACACCAGGATGTCACAGGGGGTCTCCTTCAGCCGCCAGTCCACGGTTTCCAAAAGGCAGGGGCTGACATAGTCGTCGCTGTCCACAAACAGCAGGTATTCTCCCCGTGCCTCTCCGACTCCCCGGTTCCGGGCGCCGCCCTGGCGGGTGTTCTTCTGGTGGATCATGCGAATCATCCCGGGATACGCCTGGGCGAATTCCTCCACAATGGCCATGCTGTTGTCCGGGGACTCGTCATCCACCACGATCACCTCATAGTCCCGGAAGGTTTGGTTCATCACGGTTTCCATGCACTTGCGGATATACGCTTCCACGTTGTAGACGGGAATAATAATACTGAATCGCATCCTGTCTCCCCTTTCAGAACAGCTGCTTTTTCTTCTTAAAGCGGTAATAAACGCCGTATACCAGATGGAAGATCCAAGGGGCGTCGCTGATGATATACACCAACAGCACACTGCGCAGAGGCAGCAGCTTCCGGTATGGTTTTTGCGCCTTGATCTCATTGCGCACATTTTCCCGGTGAATATGGTATTCCCCGCTCATATCCCGGGTCAGCTGGGCATAGGAAAATAGGCAGGTTTCCACCATAGCCCGGCGGACATCCTCTTTCAGTTCCTCCGGGCAGATCCCCAAAATGATCTTTTTGACCTGAATTGGATCATAGATCCGGTTGAGATTGCTCTTCCGGTTGGACACCGAGGTTTGGAGGATCCGGTAATGGTAGGGGCACACGTCCTCCAGAACCGCTTTTTGGGATTTGGTAAACAGATAGTAGTTAAGCAGAAGGTCGCAGTTATTCTTGATCGAATAGTCCATCTGCTTCTCTACGCCTTCAAACAGCCGCCTTTTGTACAGCTTGTTGCAAACGCCCGGCTCCATGATCTTCTCTTCCAGCAGATCCCGCAAGGCGGTGAAATGCTCCTGTTCCTTCAGCAGTCCGGTGTTGTAGTAGTAAACCCGTTCTCCGTCCGCGTAAACCATCTGGTGACCGCAGTTGGAAATGTCCGCGTTATACTTCAGGGCATTGCCCAGCAGCCGCTCATACATCTCCGGCTCAATTTCATCATCGCTGTCTACAAAGCCGATCCATTCCCCAGTCGCCTCTGCCACGCCCCGCAAGCGTGCGGCAGTCTCACCACCGTTTTTCTGAATAATGGGCACGATCCTGCTGTCCCGATGGGCATACTCCCGCAAAACCCGAGGGGTATCGTCCACAGACCCGTCATCCACTACAATCACTTCCAGATTCTCATAGGTCTGGGCCAAAATGCTGTCCAGGCACCGGGGCAGCCATTGGGCAGTATTGTAGGCCGGTACCACTACCGAGATCTTAGCTTGTTCCATTGCCGTCTCCCTTTCTCCATCGTCAGATATGGTATACTGCCCGAATGGCGTTTTGATAGTTCTCCGGGTCATTGTCGGCGGCGGCTCTTTTCAAGGCATTGGCGGAAAGACGGCGGCGAAGATCCCCGTCCTCCACAATGCGCAGCACATACTCCGCCAGCTCCCGGTCTTCATTGCTCAAATACCCGTTGACCCCGTTTGTAATCAAATCCTGCATCCCATCGGAGGAGGTACTCACCACCGGGGTTCCCAGGGCCATGGCTTCCAGCACGCACATGGGGGTGCCCTCCCAGTAGGAGGTGAGGATCAGCACCTTGCTGTCGTGGATCATCTTCATGGGATTGCTCTGAAAGCCCAAAAAGTCCACGTTGTCCACAATGTCCAGCTCCCGGCAAAGGGCCTTCAGCTCCCCTTCCAGTTCCCCGGAGCCAACAACCGCCGCCTTCAGGTTTTTCCGCCGCTGCTTCATTTGGGCGCACAGCCTCATCAGCCGCTGGGGATTCTTTTCCTGGGTCAGCCGTCCGACGTAGATCAGGTCGTAATGGTAAGTATTGGAATCCTGTTCCTTCTTTTCCTGAACCTCCCGAACGTCGATGATGTTCCGAAGGACGCTGCTTTTCTTTTCAAACAGCTTGTGAAATACATACCCTTCATAGGCGCTTTGGGAAACCCAGAGAATGTGCCTGGCCTTCCATCCCGCCAGCAGATAGGCGATGGATTTTACCGAAAGGCCCCGGGCGTCAAAGGCGTTGTTATGGATATGGGATACCATCGGGATCCTTCCGCAGCACAGGGCGGACACAAAGCCTGCCCGCATATCATGGGCATGGATCAGATCCGGCTGCTCTTCCCGGATCACCGCCTTCAGGTTTTGGGGCGTCAGGCTGGGGATGCTGTGGTAGCGGATATTCTGCCGGGCCAGCATTTCCCGGACCATATCGCTTTCCGGACTGCAATAGACCATCCGCACATCCGTTTCTTCAAAGGAATGGATAATCTGGCTCACCACTTTTTCCGCGCCGGAATAAACCCGGGAATTTAATACGTGCAATACCTTCATGCTCAGGCTCCTGTCCGGGTGTATTTCTCCACCGCTTCTTTCATATTCAAGCTTTCCATGCCATAGGTTTTCTGAAGCTGCTGATAATAGGAAAAAATATCCTCCAGCTGCTTTAGATGCTCCCGGGTTCTCACGCCGATGTTGTGGGGATGCCACCACAGGTGGAAGGTCAGCCCTTCCTTTGCCGCGTGGAGCATCTGCTTTTTGATACGGCGTATCTTCCAGCCCTCCAGAAATTCCAGGGGCCGGAAGATCGGCTTATACATCCGGGAACCGGTAAGGTTCCAGATCCCGCCTTCCTTTTTGGGGATATAGCCCCCCTGGCCGGTGAGGGGAACATATACATCCGCCAGCCGCAGCAGCCGCAGCAGCGGGCGGAATTTGATCCGCTTGTGGATCCAGTCGTTTTCCTCATCCCGGTAGGCGGTAAAGCCCAGCTGCTCCAATACCCCGGTATATTCCTTTTTGCACTGATTCCGGGGCAGCACCACCGAGGTCAGCTCATACCCCCGGTCAGAGGCGATCCTCTTGGCCGCCGCCATATCCGCGGCAAATTGTTCTACGGTCTGCCCCTTCTCCCGGCAGTAGTAGTGGCAGAAGGTATGACTGCCAATCTCCTGACCGGGAACCCGGGCGATCTGCCGGATCAGCCCCGGGGCAAAAAAGCATGGGGCTTCCGCCTCTGTGGCGCCGATTTTCTCGAACCATCCATAGGGATCCAGGGCTTTGTCCCCATAGCTTGGCCGCAGGGAGCTTTCCGGGAAATAGGCGGCCGCCTCCCGGCTGCCTTCCGCGAACTGAAAGCCCACCGTGGCCCAGGTGGCGTGGATCCCATATTGTTCAAACAGCTTCAGCAGCTCCGGGATGGCCTGCCTGCCCCCCAGCACATGATCCCGGTAATCCTCCAAGGCGCAGCAATCCAGCATGCCCCAGAACAGTTCAAAATCCAGGGATACGATCAGTGTTCCGTTCATGGTTTTTCTCTCCTTACCCAAGGCTCCGGTAAATTTCGCTCATTCGCTGGTGGACATGCTCCGCGTCAAATTGGGCAACCTTTTCTTTCGCGGCGTTTCCCAGCCTGGTTCTCAGTTCCGGGTCCCGGTACAGCATCCAAATGGCCTCCGCCACTGCCTGAGGGGTATTCTCCGCGAACAGGCCGCTGATCCCATCATCGATCAGATCGGTATTGCCCCGGATCTGAGAGCACACCGCCGGAAGTCCGCAGCACATGGCCTCCATCAGGGCCACCGGCATTCCCTCCCGGAAGGATAGAAAGGCAAACACATCGCTGCACCGGCAAATCTCCGGCACGTCCTGCCGGTAACCCAGGAAGATCACATGTTCCCCGATGCCCAAATCCCCGGCTTCCTGTTCCAGCGCCTGCTTCTGTTCCCCCCGGCCGCAGATCAGGTAGTACATATTCTCAAATCCCGGCTTGTCCTTCAGAAGCGCCAGGGCCTTGAGCACCGTGGAATGGTTTTTGTTTTTCGTCATCTCCGCCACGGTGAGAATGAGAAAATCCCCATTGTTTCGTCCCAGCTCCCGGCGTTTTTCCTCCCGGTCAAAATCGGGGGCCTGAAACCGCTCCCGATCCACCCCCACGCCGGGTACGTATTCCACGCGCTTTGCGTGAATGTGCTTTTGGGCGAAGGCGTAATCCTCCTGGTTGATGGTCACCAGCACATCGGTCAGATGGGCCAGCAGCCACTCCACAGGAAAATACATCAGCCAGTTGATCACCGGCGCGCCCCGGAAGAAGTGGAACCCATGGGCGGTGTAGATCACCTTGGTTCCCTCTTTCCGGGCGGAAGCAGCCGCCAGCCGGGCGATCATGGCCCCCACCGGGGTGTGACAGTGGATCAGGTCGTAGTTCCCCTCACGGATGATGGTTTTCAGCATCCGGTAAGCGGTCACGTTTTCCGGCTTCCAAGGGATTCGGGCGAAGGGAATGTCATAGTAATGGTCGCAGTAAGGGATCCGGCAGTCTTTGGGATCTTCATAATCGTTCTTCGCCGCCACCGCCGTTTCCCAGCCCATGTCCTGGAGCATTTTCAGATAGGGAATGTGAAATTCCATAATATGGGTCTTGACCACCGTGGCCACAAACAAAACCTTTTTCACGCACATTTCTCTCCAATACCTGTTTTTCTTTGCTTTTCAGTATACACCACTTTCCCTGTAATTTCAACCGACATTCACCCGGGAAAGGCAAAACCTCCGGCACGAAGTCGGAGGTTTTAAAGCCAGAACTGTTAAATCAGCACTTTTCTCTTCTTGATCCGCCAAAGCTCCCACAGCCCCACCAGGGCGCCCAGGCCCCAGCGCACCAGCCAAGGCAGCTGTATCAGGCCGGTCAGAGCCACAACGGCAAAGTAAGCCAGCGCATACCCCAGCCAGCGGCCCAGGCCGAAGGGATAATCTCCCTTTTTCAGAATGTACCGGCAGTATACATAGTGCATCAGCAGCTGCAGGCAGTGGGAAAAGAAGGTGGCGACAGCCGCGCCCCCTATGCCCAAGCGCTGGATCAGGATGTAATTGAGCACCATATTGGACAAGGAGGAGGCAATGGTAATCACCGCCACCACCTTGGTCTTTTTATAGTAGTATTCGTAATTCACCGGGAAGGTGCAAAGGAAGTTGATGTAATAGCTGGATACAAAAATGGGGATCAGGGAGGTGCCTGTCCAGAATTCCTGGCTGGCGAAAACGTGATAGACCTCTTCGGTCAGCAGGATGAAGCCCACGGAGAGCACGGTGTACAGCTCCAGGTAATTGTCCGAGCGCTCCTTCAGGGCCCGGGCATTCCCAAGCTTCATATCCTCGAAAAAGAAGGGACACCAGCTGTTGTTCAGCGCGCCGAAAATGGTGAACATGATGCCTCCGAAATTCAGCGCCAGGGAGTACTGGCCTACCGCCGCCTCGCTGAGCATCTTTTGCAGCATCACCCGGTCGATCTGACCCAGGATCAGATCCGACAGGTTATAGAACACTGTGGGAATGGCCAGCAGCAAGCAGAATTTCCAGTATTTCCGGTTTACAAAGGACTTTCCCTTTGCCAGAATGTAAACGCAGGCGGGAATACCCACCAGGGCGTAGGTGGACGCGTTGGCCACCACCCGGCCGTAATAGTTGATCTCTTTCGGAAGCCGCAGCACCAGCACCAGAGCCAGGATCAGAGAAAAAATGGTGATCCCCAGGGAGATCATCATGTTCCGCCCGGCCTTGAACTCATAGGTGAATTTGGTGCTCAAAAAGCTGACGCAGAAGGTGCCGAATGCCTGCAAAAGCATCAGATAGATCAGAAAATACTCCATCTCAAAAAACGCTGAGACGGGCCTGATAAAGATCAGCACCACAGCCGCGCAGATCAGGAAGGACAGCACCGACAGCGTCATGACCGAGGATTGATACCTTTGCTGTTCCTCCTCAGGATACTCTACCCGGGCATTGACCAGGGTTCCCTGGGTTTGCAGGGGAAAGATGATGGCTGCCGCGCTGGTCCAGATGTTATACATCTGCAATCCGCCGTAGCCGCTGTCTCCTAAAAGTCTGGAGAACAAAGGCGCTGTGAATATGGAGATGCCCCTGAGCAGCACCGTGCTGAGAATATTAAAAAAGACGACACGATTTCTTCGTTTCATGCTTTGCTCCGCAATGATTTCAGTGTATGGTACAGCCTGCGCAGCGGCCAGTAGATCCCCAGCGCCAGCAGAATATCCGTCAGCCGTTCCTGCTTCTTTAAATACCGGCTGGTCAGGAGAAAACCCATATGTTTTCTCAAGGCTTTCCGGGAGGATCGGTATTCATCCCCATAGACCGCTTTGGCTTCTTTTCCCGCCATATCCAGCGACCAGAGATTATGAACCAGGGAGCGGACCCGCAGATACCGGGCTTCCTCCGTCAGTTCCGGGCAGCTTTGCCGGATTTGATTATAGATCTGCTCCGTATGCTGGGAGAAGTGGAAGGTTTTCTCCGATACCGGGGCGGCGGTGATGCTGCCCGGGCGGTGGAAGTAGTTGTAAACAGGCATATCCAGCATGGCAGCCTTCCCCGCGTCCAGGGCAATCCGGTAGGTCACCGGCACGTCCTCCACAATCTTGCCCAAAGGGTAGCGAATCTGCCGGAACAGGCTGCGATGGTACAGCTTGTCCCAAGCGGCGGAATCCACGTTGTCCCACAGAAAGATCCTGTGAACCAGCTCCTGACCGGAGATCACCTCTGTCTCAGGAGGGCACAGTCCTTTCCGCTTTTCTCCGGTGGCGCTTTCCACGTCATACCGTCCGGCGCAAACCAGCTTTACATCCCTTTCCAGAGCCAGCTTCAGCATGGCTTCATAGGCTCCCGGCTCCACCCAGTCGTCGCTGTCCGCAAAGGCCAGGTATTCTCCCCGGGCCACGTCCAGCCCCGCGTTCCGGGCGCTGCTTAAGCCCCCGTTTTCCTTGTGAATCACTCGAATCCGGGGATCTTTGGCGGCATATTCGTCGCAGATCTTCCCGGACCAGTCCTTCGCCCCGTCGTCCACCAAAATGATCTCCAGGTTTTCATAGGTCTGGGCCAGGAGCGAATCCACACACCGGCCAAGATACGCTTCTACGTTATAAACCGGAACAATGACGCTGATCAGCACATTGGACTCCATCAAAGCACCCGCTTTCCATTCTACAGCAGCGCGCTGTAGATTTCTTCCAAGGTTTGTAAATTTTTTTCCGGATCATGGGTTTTGGCGGCATGGCGGGCTGCCGCATCCCCCAGGGCTTCCGCCTTTTCCTCCATGGCGAAGATCCGCTCTACATAGCTCGCCAGCATATAGGGGGCGGAGGCCGGATATACAAGGCCCTCTTCCCCGTCCTTCAGCATGGTTGTGACGCCGCCTACATGGCTTGCCACGCAGGGCACCCCCAGCAGCATGGCCTCCGCCAGGGAATTGGGGGAATTTTCAACAGTGGAGGGCAGGACAAACACGTTTGCCTGCAAATAGGCCTCCGCCATAGCCTTTGGGCCCAGTCCTCCCAGGAAGAGGATCCGGTCCGCTGCCCCCAATCTGACCGCCAGATCCGCCAGATATTTCTGGTAGCCGCTGCGGCGGAATCGGTTCACAGACAGAAAACTCCGTCCCGGCACCGCCAGGGTTGCATCGGGATATTGTTTCAGAACCTGGGCAAAGGCTTCCAGAAGATAATGGAATCCCTTCACCGGGTAGACGCAGCTGGACGCGAAAATCCGGTGCTTGACACACTCATGGTAGCGCCATCTGCTTTCATAAAAGGCAGGCCGCATAGTCTCGTTGCAAAAATGGTACCGCGCCTCTGGATTGATCTGCCCCACGCAGGCCCTGTCCCAATCGGTACGGCCAATGACGTGCTCCACTTTTTTCAGGGCCTGAATTTCCAGCGCCCCCCGCTTTTCGAATTTCTTCCGCTGCTGGGCAATGTTATCCCGGCGGATCAGATCCCGGAAGGTGACGCCACGCTGCACCCGTTCCGGAATCCCCTCAGTATAGTGCCGGGCAATGAACGTGCAAAGGCCCTGGATACTCACCACCACCCGCTGGAGAAGTCCCAGGCTTTCCGCGGCGTTGATCATAGCCAGCGTATGACCGTATTCCGCGCCCCAAATGTGGATCACATCCGGCTGGAACGCCTTCAGCTCCCGTTGAAAGGTCTCTTCCAGTTGGGGAAAATATCGGTATGGCAGCGTCTCCACGAAGGAACCATAGCTGCATCCTTCCTCCACGCACCCCCGCTCCCCGTTTCCGGGGAAGAGAATATGGATGGAAAGATCCTCCCTCCGCCGCAGCCGGGCCAGAGCGTCATCCATCCAAAGGCCGCCGCCTTCCTGATTCTTTACGGCGCCGGGCATCATATTACACAACCACAACAGCTTCATCCCTTCACTTCCTTACTTTTCCAGCATTGCTACGATCTTCTTCGCTTGAGATACGTTGTTCTTTTCCTTTAAAATGAATTCCCGGGCCTCCCGGCCCTTTTCAAACAGCTCTTCATCGGTCAGGGAGAACAGCTGCTTCAGCTTCCTGGCGATCCCGTCGGCGCTTTCCTCTTCCAGCAGGTACACATGGGGGTGATACTCCCTGGGCATTCCCGGCAAAACCGTGGTCAGCACCGGGGTGCCGGTGGACATGTACTCCATGGTCTTGGATGGGAAGGAGTATTTCACATATTCCTCCCCGGTGGGCCGGGGGTTGACCAAGAGGCTCGCCTCCATCTCCTTGTCCACCACCTCTGTATTCAGCAGCATCCCGCCGTAGTAAATCCGGGGATCCCGGGCGGCGATCTCCTTCAGCTCCTCTTCAAAATCGCAGGGGCCGTACAGATGCAGCCGGACATTTTCCAGGTTCGCCTTTTGGAAGCCTTCGATCAGATTTCCCAGGCCGTAAAACTTGCTGATGCACCCGGCATACATGCAGATCCGGGGCTGGGCTTTCCCTGCCAGAGAGGGCGTTTTTTCCTCCATTTGAATATCCGCCTGACCTTCCAGCACCACATAGGGCTTGTTCCCCACCTTCAAATACTCCGCCATGGCTTCGGTCAGCAGGATGTAGTGGGTGCACCGGCGGATGATGAAGTTGGAAACCTTGGTAGGCATGCCCTCTTTGTGGAGCATATCCGGCAGATCGGTGACGATGCCCACGCATTTTCTGCCCCGGAGGCGGGCGGCCAGGGCGGCAAACAGGCCCACCGTCCGGTTCAGGCAGTCCACCACCACCACGGTATCCCGATCCCCCCGGCACAGCACCTGGAAGAAGGTGCCCACCGCCATGGACACCAGCTTTCCCAGCCGGTTCCGGGTCACCGGAAGGTAGATATACCGGGCGCCCCCCTCTTCTTCCTCCGGAAGCGCCAAAAAGGCCCGATCCATCACAGACCGGTTTACCGGCGGCGTGGCAATCACGTCCACCTTGGCATGGACGGCCAGTCCCTCAATCAGCAGGCGGTGATACTTTTGAATATGATAAGCCGGCTTCTTTTCCACATGGGTAAACAGCTGCCGGTAGACCCGGTTGGAGCAGGAGGAAACCGCGTAAAGAATGTGCATATTGATTCACTTCCGAATGTGTCTGATGATGTTCTCCGCCCTGGTAAGGGGCGTATACAGCCTGAGCCTGACGATCCAAAACAGCACCCTGTCCAACCCAATGGCGGGAACAAAGTACCTGGCGTTTTTATGGACGGTGGCAATGCACGCCCGTTTCACCGCTTCATATTTGGGATCATAGCCTTTTCGCATGTTGTTCAGCAGAGAAAGGCTGGCTTTCACCTGAACATTTTTGGCAAGATCCAGGTACTGAGGGTGATTTTGTTCAATGAGCGCCTGCTTTCTTTGGGCGCAGTATAATATATCCAGGAATTTATCCGAAAAGCCGGCTCGGGAAGCGCTGTTCTCGGTCATATGGTAGCGCACGGCCACATCATTGGTCAGGGCCATCTTCACCGGCTTCTGAAACAGCTCAAATAAGAACAGGCTGTCCTCATGGATCCGCTTCCCTTCCGCGAACCGCACGCCCTCCGTTACCGATTTGCGGTATAGCTTTCCCCACACCGCGTAGGTCGCCGGGTGATCCTTCAGGGCGTTTTCCAGCGGCTCCATTCCATGCCATAATGTGGTGCCGGAAATATCGTATCTGGTTGCGAAGCTGCTTCCGTCCGGTCTTACCCGCAGACAGCAGCCGGCAACCAGATCGGCGCCGGTTTCCTCCAGGATGGTGGAAAGGGCGGTCAGCGCGTCCGGCTCCAGTTCATCATCCGCATCCAAAAAACAGACAAGCTCCCCGGAGGCGGCGTCCAGACCGGCGTTTCTGGCCCGGCTCACGCCCCCGTTTTCCTGGTGGATGCAGGTTATGTTTTTATGCTCCCCGGCCAGATCCTCCATGATCCGGGGGGTGGAATCCCGGGAGCCGTCGTTTACCGCCACCAGCTCCACATTGGGATAGCTTTGGGCCAGCACCGACCGGCAGGCCCGGGCGAAAGTGGCCTCGGCATTGTAGGCGGGGATAATCACACTGATCAAAGGCTTTGCTTCCCTGTCTTTCATCGTTCAACCCTCCTGGGCAAAAATCTCCACATGCCGCCGGGCCATATTTTCAATGGTGTAAGGCCGAATGGTTTCCAGCGCCGCCGCCCCCATCCCGGAATAATCGCCGGACAGCAGAAGATTGATCTTCTCTGCCAAGGCTTTGATGTCCCGGACCGGAACCACGTAGCCGTTGATTCCGTTTTCGATCAGCTCCAGTCCGGCCACACACCGGTCTGTGGTGATCACCGGCAGAGCGCAGGCCATGGCCTCGTTGATGACCAGTCCCCATACATCGCTCCAGGTAGGCAGCGCCAGAGCGTCCGCCGCCAGATAGTACCGGCGGAGCTGATCCCGTTTCTGAAATCCCACAAAGTGGACATGGTCTAGCTTGTGCTCCCGGCAAAAGTCCAGATGGGTCTGCTCCGGCTGTCCGCCGATAAAATAGACGCCCACGTTTTCCTCCAGTTCCGAAGCCGCTTCCAGCAGATCATCCATTCCCTTGGGCTTGGAAAATCTGCCCACATAGAGCAGGATCTTTTCTTCCCTCATGCCCAGCTCCCGGCGCAGAGCCAGCTTTTCCTCCCGGCCGGGCGGCCGGGGCAGGATGTCTTTCTCCCACAGGGAGCTGAAGGGATAGGTGTATATCTTCTCCGGCTTGGCCCCGTAATGGGTCAGATACCGGCTGGTTTCATCGCCACTGCTGAGCCAGCTGTCGGCCCCGCTGACAAGCAGACGCTTAAACCGGTATTTCAGTTTGCTGTCCGGCCGGATCAGGCCCCCGTCTACTTCTATGTAAAAAGGAATGCGGCGCAGCCGCAGCCAAGCCATTGCCAGCATCACCGTCGGCTCGGAATAGCCGCAGATCACGATGGCGTCATAGTCCTTCCTGAGCCAATGCAGCACATCCAGGCACAGCGGATCCTTCCCCCTGGAAATCCAGGGTTTCAGCTGTACCGACCGAAACCGGCCCTCTCCGGAAATGAACCAATCGGGATCCCGGTGGGTCATATCCTCTGTACGGACAGAATACAATACCGTCACATCCGCAGATTTCCCCAGCTCGTCAAAAAAACTTACCCGGTAAGGAGCGGGATAATTGGTCAAAAACAGCACCCGTTTCAAATCAGGTCATCCTTTCCTTGTTCATTCCCAAACCGCATCCCCTGGCGGTTCCGGTTTGTTCAGGGCTCCTCCCCCAGATCCAGTTCCATGATCTGGTGTCTGTTTTCCCGCTGGTTCTCCGGTGGCGGCTGCATGTAATCGCCATACATTCTTGTCAGAATTTCGTCGTACTCTTTTCCTCCGACAAAGGTGGTGTCCTCAAAGGAATATTCCGCCAAATCCCTATACCACTTTTCGTCCAGATAAACCCCGTAGGAACGAGCCTGCTGATCGTACAAAACATCGCTTTTGGGTACGCTTTGGATCAAGCCGTCAAATTTGTCCCGTATGGCCCTTTGGCTGATGAACAGAGCCGCAAACCGGTAAAAAAGATAGCCGATCCATTTCTTCCATACCACCCGATCCTCTTCCATCCAGGGGGTGTAGCCGCATTTCATCAGCTTAAGCCGAAACAGATGCAGCAGCTTTTGGTTCATGGCATTCCGCTCCTTTTGGGGCTGAGGGGCATAGTCCATGGGAAAGACATCGATATATACACCATTCTCTTCCAGCCGTGGAGACTTGGCCTCCACAAAAAGCGTGTTGCGCTTTCGGATTTTTCCGTAGGGCAGGGCATAGTTTTCATCGATGTACCAGTCCTGAAAGCAGTACGCCGGGTCCAGCTTCTGGGTTACAATGCGGCGGAACTTCTCGTAGTCCTCCCGGAGCATGCCGAAGTCCATATCATCATCCCAGGGAATGAAGCCTTTATGCCGCACAGCGCCCAGGTAGCTTCCCCAGTTCAAGAAATAGCGGATGTTGTTTTCGTCGCAGACCCGCTTCAGTTCCTTGGCGATTTCCAGCTGGGTCATCTGTACTTTTCTAAGCAATTCCTTTTCCATATATATCTCATCCTCTTTTCTTTCCCAATGGGAATGCCCCCCGCTCCATCAAAGCCATGGTAGGAAACAGCCAGAAGAACACATCCGCAATCAGGTTTTGGGTATTGAATGACAAAAACACGATCCCCGCCAGCGCCAGGTTGGTAAGAATCCCCTGCTCCTTCTTCCACACCAGCGCCACCCATCCGGCCACATGGAGCGCTCCTGCCAGAATGCCGAAGCCCGCAAGCAGGATCAGGGTGGATGAAGTGTTGTTTTCTCCGGCGTGGAGCACTGTGGCCAAATCCTCACCGAAAAGGGGATTTTTCAAAAAGGTCTGAAGGTTCACAAGAACGGAGAAAATCCGGTCCGTTCCCGACTCACCGCCCTGAAATTTCCCGATCACCATATCATATAGCTGCAAATACAGCTGGTTTTCCAGGATGGCGGAAACCGCCAGCACGCCTACTGCAAGCGCCGCCAGAATCAAGGCCGCGGTTCGCAGTCGCCTGTCCCGGTAGTACTTCTTATCAAAGAACACCACAACCGCCAGCAAGGCCATTTCCGCCATGCCGCCGGTGGCAAAGGTGGATACCATGGTCAGCGCCAGGATGCCGTTCACCACCCACAGCTTCCAGGGCCTGTGCCAGCTGACCGCATAGTTGTTTAGATACAATGCGGTAATCAAAAAGAACTGGTACACCCCCGGCTCCCGGAAGATGCCAAAGTTCCGGTACTTGACATAAGTATCCGGTACTACGGACAGGAAAAAGTTGTAAAACCGGATATCGTTGGCATTATAAAACACAGGGACAGCGTACAATCCCCCGTCCACCCCCAGCCGCAGCACATAGGCCGCCAGCACAGAGTAGGCTCCCAAGACCGTAAGAATCGCCACGTAGTACTTGGCCAGGTCCTTCAGAGAAATAAAATAGCTCATGAAAACGGCAAAATACAGGCAGAGCAGCACGCTGAAATACATCAGCTGCCAGTCCCGCTTCACCAGCATAGGAAGCAGGATCACAGCTGTCATAATCAGCGCTACAGCAATCCGCCGGTCTGTCAGGATCTCCTTCCACCGGCGGCGGTGAACGACCAGGAACACCGCCAGGGCTCCGCCCATCAGGCCCAGCATCAAAAACTGGGCCTTGTAAAAGCCGATGACCCCCATGGTAAACATGCTGTCCCTGGCCAGAAACAGCATGGCGGTCAGGAACAGGCCAAAGGCGATTTTCCATGGTTTGGAATCCGGAAAGCTGTATTGCTTCATAACCGCTCCTTACATATCCGCTTGATCTGTCGGGTCAATGCTTCCAGATCCCCTTTGGGAACCAAAGCGTCCCCTTGCCCCAGCGTCTCTTTGCTGCCCCCGGTATCATAGCATACCACTGCCGTACCGCAGGCCCGGGCCTCCAGGTTCACCGTGGGATAGTTTTCTTCATAGGTAGGATTGACGAACACATCCGCGGCGGAGTAGATTTCCGCCAACTCCCGGGGAGAATTGGTTCTGGGCAAAGCCAGAATATTTTCAGGCATCTGCTTGATCTGCTCCGGGGGCAAGCCTACCAACACGATCCGGTAGTCGTCTCCCAGGCATTGGGAAATGGCCACAAAGTCCCGCAGTCCCTTCCGGGGCTCCCACACACTGGCAACGCCCAGGATCAAGTGCTTGCTTTCCAGCCCATGCTTCTCCCGGAAGTCCCCGGGCGTAGGCTTGAAAACATTCCGGTCGATGGTATTGTATACCACCTCCATCGGATAGTCCCGGAGATAGCTTTCCTTCACCAGATCCGCCAGCCATTGGGAGGGGGTAATCAGCGTCAGATTTGGCACTCCGGTAAAAATCTCCCGTTTGGCTTCAAAGTTCCGGCGGCTTCTGTCCAGCAGCAGGCTTTTGGGGTAGGTGTTCTTTTGGGGGCAGTGATGGCAGCCGGTTTTCCACCGGTCGCAGCCCGCGAAATCGAAGTAGGCGCAGTGCCCCGTAAAGCTCCAGCAGTCGTGAAGGGTCCAATAGATCTTCTTGCCGCAGGTTTTCAGGTAGGCAAACAGCAGCCCCATATGCAAATAATAGCCGTGGATGTTGTGCAGCCAGATCACATCCGGGTCATACTGCTTCACCTGTTCCAGAAACCGCCGGGTAGCGGCCTTGGAGCAGAACCCTTGGTTATCCAGCAGCCGGGCCATACCGGCGTGGAGCCGATAGTCCCAGGCAGTGCCGATTTGGATGGTGGGAATGTGGTCACAGCCAACCTTTTCCCGGCCGTAGGCCAGGCGGCATTCATGGCCTTTCCCCATCAGCTCCCGGCATTTTTCCGCCGCCAGACGCCCGGTGCTGCCCCGGCCCGCTGTGGAATTGATAAAGAGGTATTTCATACACGGCCTCAATTCTTTAATATTTTCTCCAGACCATTTTGTCCACCACGCCGGTGTAGGACTGGATGATCTTCACCACCTTGGTGGATACGTTTTCTTCCACGTAATCCGGCACGGGAATGCCAAGGTCTCCCTGAAGATTCATCTCCACGGCGGTGTCCACAGCCTGAAGCAGATGTCCTTCGTCAATGCCCGCCAAAATAAAGCAGCCCTTGTCCAGGGCCTCCGGCCGCTCGGTGGAGGTACGGATGCAAACCGCCGGGAAGGGATGGCCGATGCTGGTAAAGAAGCTGGATTCCTCCGGCAAGGTGCCGGAGTCGGACACCACCGCAAAGGCGTTCATCTGCAAACAATTATAATCGTGGAAGCCCAGAGGCGCGTGCTGAATGACCCGCTTGTCCAGAATAAAGCCGCTTTCCTCCAGCCGCTTCCGGGAGCGGGGATGGCAGGAATAGAGGATGGGCATATCGTACTTTTCCGCCATGGCGTTGACGGCGGTGAACAGAGACAGAAAGTTTTTCTCCGTGTCGATGTTCTCCTCCCGGTGGGCGGACAAAAGAATGTACTTCCCCTTGGTCAGCCCCAGCCGCCGGTGGATATCGGAGGCCAGGATGCTCTGCAAGTTGCTGTGCAGCACCTCCGCCATGGGAGAGCCGGTGACGTAGGTTCGCTCCTTGGGCAGGCCGCAGTCATGGAGGTACTTCCGGGCATGCTCGGAATAGGCCAGGTTCACATCGGAGATGATGTCCACGATCCGCCGGTTGGTCTCCTCCGGCAGGCACTCGTCCTTGCACCGGTTGCCCGCCTCCATATGGAAAATGGGAATATGCAGCCGCTTGGCGGGAATGGCGGACAGACAGGAGTTGGTGTCCCCCAGGATCAGCACAGCGTCCGGCCCAGTTGCCGCCATCAGCTTATAGGCGCAGTTGATGATGTTGCCCACGGTGGCGCCCAGGTCGTCGCCCACCGCGTTCATATACACATCGGGATTTTCCAGCCCTAAGTCCCGGAAAAAGATCCCGTTTAAGTTGTAGTCATAGTTCTGTCCCGTATGGGCCAGGATGCAGTCAAAGTATTTGCGGCACTTTTTGATCACCGCCGCCAGCCGGATGATCTCCGGCCGGGTGCCTACTATGATCAAAAGCTTTAATTTGCCGTTATTCTGAAAGGAAATATCGGAATAATCCAGCTTCATTTCCATGACTTATACCACCTCAAAAAAAGTATCCGGCTTTTCCGGGTCAAAGCACTCGTTTGCCCACATCACCGTGACCAGATTTTCCGTTTCCGAAAGATTGATGATGTTATGGGTATATCCCGGCAGCATGTGCACCGCCCGGATCTCCTCCCCGGAGACCTCAAATTCCAATACTTCCTCCGTGCCGATCTTTCGCTGCTGAATCAGGCCCCGGCCGGATACCACAATGAAGAATTCCCACTTGCTGTGGTGAAAATGCTGGCCCTTGGTAACGCCGGGTCTGCTGATGTTCACGCTGAACTGACCGCAGTTTTCCGTGCGCAGCAGTTCCGTAAAGCTGCCCCGGGCGTCCTGATTCATTTTCAGAGGAAAGGCGGCTTTTTCCTTTGGCAGATAGGAAAGATAGGTTGCGTACAGCTTGCTGGCAAGGCTTCCCTTGGGAATACTGGGCATCATCAGGCTTTTCGGCTGGTTCTTGAAATCCTCCAGCAGCGCCACAATTTCCCCCAGGGTGGCCCGGTGGGTCACCGGGGCGGCGCAGTACCGGCCGTTTTCCGTCAGCACCGTGTTCACCCCGTCAAATTCACACCGGTGCTCCTTCCCCCGAAGGGCGTCGATCATTTCCCGCACCAGATCGTCGATGTAAAGAAGCTCCAGCTCCACCTTGGGGTCGCTGACGGTGATGGGCAGATCATGGGCATAGTTATGGCAGAAGGTGGCCACGGCGGAGTTGTAGTTGGGCCGGCACCACTTGCCGAACAGATTGGGGAACCGGTAGATCAGCACCTTGGCCCCGGTCTCCCGGCCGTATTGGAAGAACAGCTCCTCCCCGGCCTTTTTGCTTTTTCCGTACTCTCCGTTGGCGTAACGGCCAATTAACGTAGCCTGGATGGAGGAGGACAGCATCACCGGGCAGGTGTTTCCATACTTTTTCAGGGTGTTCAGGAGCTGGGAGGCAAAGCCAAAGTTTCCCTGCATAAACGCTTCCGGATTCTTGGGACGGTTCACCCCCGCCAGGTTGAATACAAAATCCGCCTCACGGCAGCCCTGCTCCAAAAGCTCGACAGGAGAATCGATGTCATATAAGTAAAGGGAACCGATCTGCAAATCCGGAAAACGCCGGTCCCGGCCATCCCGGATACATTGCAGAGCCAGGCTTAGGTTTTTCCCTACAAATCCGGCTGCGCCGGTGATTAGAATGTTCATGGCTTCCGTCTCCTTGCTGTTATTCTGATCGGGGCTGAAAATCCGCCGCCGTTTGGCCCAGGCCGATTCGCTTCAGGGACCAGTCCACATTTTCCTTGACTACCTTCGCCGGCACCCCCGCCAGGACGCAATTGGGCTGGGTAAACTTTCCCGTCACCAAAGCACAGGCTCCCAGAATACAGTGATCCGGCACCTCAGCCCCTTTCAGGCAGGTGACCTTGGTCCCTACCCATACATGATCGCCAAAGGAGATGTCCCGGGAAGCGTTGATGCGGCGGCCCTGCATGTCCAAAACGCTGTGCGAGTCTCCGGTCCGTATATGCACATCGCTGGAAAACAAGCAGTCCCTGCCAATACGGATCTGAGTACCCTCGATGGCAGCCAGATGGGTCTTTCCAAGAATTTTGGTATGCTCTCCGATCTTGATTTGATTCGCGGAATTTTCAGTGCAGATTTCGGTTTTCAGCAGAGTACACCAGGGACCGATATGCACAGTGTTGTTGTCGCCGTAGATATACATTTCCACGCCCTTCAGAGTAGAAAAATCTTCCACAATCACCTTGTTGTTTTTGCCGCCGAAGCAGATGCGGCATTTTTTCAGCAAGGCGCAGGGAGCAATCAGCTGATTGCTCCGACCCTTACCCTTGATTCGGAATACATTCGTCAGATTATAGGCCCGGCAGGCCAGTTGTACCAACGCCCGGTATCGAATCACCAACTCTTTTTTATTCATGGCAAGCCCCTTATTTTCCTTTTTTCTTGTTCCAGGCTTCCAGTTCTTCCCGGATGTAGGCAAGGCTCAGCAGCTTTTCCTGCACCTGGGCCACGTCCAGCAGCTGGGTGTTGCTGCTGTTGAACTCGGTGAGCACATTGCGCTCCTTGTCTCCTACCTTAAAGTACTTGTCATAGTTCAAATCCCGCTTGTCGCAGGGCACCCGGTAGAAGCTGCCCAGATCCAGGGCGTTGGCGCACTCTTCGTTGGTGAGCAGGGTTTCATACATCTTTTCCCCGTGGCGGATGCCGATCACCTTGATCTCATGGTTGGGGCTGAACAGTCCGGTAACCGCCTGGGCCAAAGTCTCAATGGTGCAGGCAGGGGCCTTTTGAACCAGAATATCGCCGCTGGCGCCGTTTTCAAAGGCAAAGAGCACCAGATCCACCGCCTCCTCCAGAGACATGATGAACCGGGTCATACTGGGCTCGGTGATGGTGATGGGATTGCCCGCCTTAATCTGATCGATCCACAAGGGGATGACGCTTCCCCGGGAGCACATCACGTTTCCGTAGCGGGTGCAGCAGATCTTGGTCTTTTCCGGGGAAACGGTGCGGGATTTGGCAACGATCACCTTCTCCATCATGGCCTTGGAGGTGCCCATGGCGTTCACCGGGTAGGCGGCCTTGTCCGTAGACAGGCAGATCACCGTCTTTACCCCCGCATCAATGGCGGCGGTGAGCACATTGTCCGTGCCGATGACGTTTGTCTTTACTGCCTCCAACGGGAAAAACTCACAGGAGGGCACCTGCTTGAGAGCCGCGGCATGGAAAATATAGTCCACATTGTGCATGGCGTTTTTCACGGAAGATAAGTCCCGGACATCGCCGATAAAGAACTTGATCTTATTGGCCGCCTGGGGCATTTTGGCCTGAAATTCGTGACGCATGTCGTCCTGCTTCTTTTCATCCCGGGAAAAAATCCGGATCTCCCGGATATCCGTTTCCAAAAAGCGGTTGAGCACCGCGTTGCCGAAAGAACCGGTGCCGCCGGTGATCATCAGGGTTTTGTCGGTGAAAATACTCATGTTTTTATCTCCTTAATCCTGCTCCGGCAGCAATTTCCGAAACAGCTCCACATATTTTTTCGTACAGATTTCCGTCGTATATTTTTCCAGATAGATCCGGCGGCAGATGCTTCCCATCTGTTCCCGCCTTTCAGGATCGTCCCGAAGGGTGCGGACGGCCTGGGCCAAGCCCTTGCCGTTTCCGTTTCTTACCCAAAGTCCCGCGCCCTGTTCCACGTCTTTCACAATGTCGTTTTCATCCATAACGGCCAGCAGGGGAAGTCCCTGCATCATATAGGTATAGGTCTTGCTGGGAACGCACAGTCCCGTGATCCCCTTTTCCAAAGAGACCAGGGCGCAGCCGCTGACTGCCAGCGCGTCCCGGAACCGCTGGCCGTGAAGGAAGGGATACATGACCGCGTTTTCCAGCTTTTCTTCTTCCAGAACCCGCTTTATGGCTTCCTGCTTATTGCCGTGACCGGCAAAGAAGAAAAGCACATCCTTTTCCGCTTTTAGTTCCCGAACCGCCTCCAGGATGGTTTCCATATCCTGAAGGGTCCCCATATTGCCAAAATAGGAAACCACAAACCGGTCCCCGACCACATCCCGGAATTCATTGCGTTCCCGGTCATAGGGAGCCTGCCCCTGGCCGGCAAACCAGTTGGGGATCACGCTCACCCGATCCGGGAGGATGTCCCGGTGGCCCAAGATGTATTCCCGCTGCTCGGAGCTCAGGGATACCACATGATCTGCCCGGCGGTATACCACTTTGTTGATGTGCTCCATGAGCCGGCAGATCATATTCCCCTGTCGGAGAGTGTTGGTTACCACGGCCACCTCGGGATACAGGTCATAGGACACAAAAATCAGCTTGGTTCCAAAAAGCCCTTTGGCCCAGGAGGCGATCCAGGGCAGGATGGGCGGGTTGGAGTAGACCACCACCGCCTTGTATTGGGAAATCTCCTTCAGGCGGAGCGTCACCATAAAGGTGAAGGAAAAATAATTCACCAGCCGCCCCAAAAATCCCCTTCGATCCAGCTGGAGATACTTCAGCCGGTGGATGGAAATGCCGTTGACCGTTTCTCGCTTGGGAACATGGCCGCCTTCGGCGTATTCCCTGGGATAGCCGCACAGGGCGCCTACGGAAAACCCGGCCTTTGTCAGGGCCAGGGCCGTATCATAGGGAAGCTGGGCGGAGGAAATGTATTCCGGATAAAAAAACTGGCACAGAAACAGGATGTCCTTTTTCTTTTTCAAACCCCTTCCTCCTTGCGCGGTTACTTGCTCTCCGTCTCCATCACGGCTTGGGTCAGATCCTTGACCCGGTAATCCCGGGAATACCGGCTCAGCTCCATGTCGTAGCACAAACTCCCGAAGGCCTTGCCAGCCAGGGGTGTAAATTTCCCCAGAAGCTTCAAGGCCCAGCCGAAGCCCTTGACCGTCAGAATGTTTTTTCCGTTGGCATGGGCAATAAGATTCACCATTTGGCTGGTGTTTACATATTCCCCGTCCTGGGGGCAGAAGATCCCTTCCGCCCGGTCATCCACCAGGAGCCGGACAAATTCACAGAAATTATCGATATACAGCATAGAGCGCTGATTGTCCACCCAGGGAAACACCGGAAGCTTCCTTGCCAGCTTGGAAAGGGTGACGTAATTGCCCTTGCAGCCGGGGCCGTAAATCATCGGCGGCCGCAGGATGGCCAGCTCGAACGTCTCATCCGCCAGATCTTGCAGCAGCGCTTCCGCTTTGGCCTTGCTGATCCCATAGTTGTCCCTGGGATTCAGGGGGGTGTCCTTGGTAATGGTCACCACCTGTCCCACCGGGGAGTCCAAGCCGTAAACTCCCACGGTACTCATAAACAGGAACTGCTTTACCCCGTCGGTCTTGGCCTTTTGGGCAGTCTCCACCGCCAAAGTGGTATTGACCCGCTCATAGACTTCCGCCTGGCCGGGATCCTCCTTGCTCTTCGGCTGATGAACCAGTCCGGCCACATGCAGGATCGCATCATACCCTTGGAACGAGCATGTCCTCCAGCCATCGCCGATCATATCCCGGGTATCCACCTGATACCGATCCGGCCACTGCTTCAGGTAGTTTTCCACCGACAGGCCGATATAGCTGTTGGCGCCGGTAATCAGTATCCGCTTCATATGGTTTTCCTTTCCTTTTCCGTCTCCAGCCGGCGTCATACCCGAGCCTTTTCCTGACATTGGTAAGTAGGCACGATCTCCGCCACAATCTGCTTCATATTGCAGGCCTCCGCCCGGCTGGCTTCATCCAGCCGCTGAAGCTGCTTCTTAAACAGCTCGTCGTCCATTTCAATGGGCTTGCCAATGTGGATCATCCGGTTGGCAGTTTCCTGCATTCCCTCTTCCTTCATCAGCAGTTCCTCATAAAGCTTTTCTCCCGGCCGCAGACCGGTGTAGACCACCTTGATATCCACATCCGGCTCGTAGCCGCTGAGGCGGATCATATTCCGGGCCATGGTATCGATCTTCACCGGCTCGCCCATATCCAGCACGAAGATCTCTCCGCCTTTGGCATACGACCCCGCCTGGAGCACCAGGCTCACCGCCTCGGGGATGGTCATGAAATAACGAATGATGTCAGGATGGGTCACGGTCACCGGGCCGCCCGCCTCGATCTGCCTTTTAAACAGAGGGATCACGCTGCCGTTGCTGCCCAGCACATTGCCGAAGCGCACCGCCACAAACTCCGTATCCGACTCCCGGTTCATCATCTGCACCACCATTTCGCACAGCCGCTTGGACGCGCCCATAATGTTGGTGGGATTCACCGCCTTGTCGGTGGAGATCATCACAAACCGCTTCACCCCAAAGGCGGCGGCGGCTTTCGCCATTTTGTAGGTGCCGATCACATTGTTTTTGATGGCCTCGTTGGGGCTGTCCTCCATCAAAGGCACATGCTTATGGGCCGCCGCGTGGAATACCAGTTCCGGGTGGTAGGTCTCCATCAGGTAATTCACCCGGTTGGTGTTGCGGACAGAGCCAATGAGCACCTTCAGATTCAGTTCCGGGTGGGTACGCTGGAGCTCCATCTGGATCTCATAGGCGCTGTTTTCATAAATCTCAAAAATGATCAGCTGTTTGGGGTGCGCCTTGGCGATCTGGCGGCACAATTCGCTTCCGATGCTTCCGCCGCCGCCGGTGACCAGCACCACCTTGCCGGAAACATACCCAACGATCTCGTCAAAGTTCACCTTAATGGGATCCCGGCCCAGCAGGTCCTGGGGATCCACGTTGCGCAGCTTGCTGACGCTGACCTCTCCGTTGACCATCTGGAAGATGCCGGGAAGCAGCTGCACCTCACAGCCGGTGGTGGAGCAGATGTCCAGAATCTCCTTCCGAGTTTGGGCGGAACAGCTGGGAATGGCAAAAATGATCTTGCTGATCTTATACTGCTCCACCGCCTTGGCAATGTCCTGCCGTCCGCCCACAATGGGAACACCGCAAAGCTGCTTATTCCACTTCACCGGATTGTCGTCGATCACGCATACCAGGTTGTCCCGAATGTAGTCGCTGTTGTTGAATTCCAAAGCCAGCGCCCGTCCGGCGTCTCCCGCGCCGATGAGCATAACATTTTTCACCCCTCTGGCATGGGCCAGATGGCTGAACTTTCTCTGGGCGGTTCGAATCAGCCGGTAAGAAAACCGGATGGCCACGGTGCAGCAGAAGCTGAACACAAAGCCCACCATCATACTGGAGCGGGGCATGACCAGCCCATCAAAGTGAAACAGCAGCACGCCGATCACACCCAGCACAGCATAGGCGCCCAGAATCCGAAACACCTCAGAGGTGCTGACAAAGGCCCATATGGAACTGTACAGCCGGAAACAGCAGAATACCACAATGGTAATGCCGCACCAGGGGCCAATGGCAGAAAGATAGCCTGTCAAATGTACCTCCCGGATGGCGGCAAAAGAAAAATCATAGCGAAACCACAAGCCTAAAAAGAAGCAGATCACAGTCGCCAGAATATCCAGCGCCATGATAACCACAACCTTAGAGACCACGCTCATACTTATTTTGTTTTTTTTGGGGGATAGCATCATTTGCTCACGTCCTAAAAATACTGTAACAGAAGCAGTCAAAAAAGCGCTCCTGTCCGCATACTTAGTCACATTATAGCACAAGCATACCAATTCAGCAAGAGTGAGTTTCCCCCGAGAACGCCATTCTTCCCGGCCGGCGGCGGCCTTGACAGCCTTTTGAGAATATGGTAAGATTGTCAGGAAAAACAGGGGAAATGCCCACTCCACAGTTCTGGAAAGGGGCCGGCTCCAACGCTGTACAGGGAGTTGATGGGAATATGAATATTCTGCTGGTCGTGGCCCATCCGGACGATGAGGTTCTGGGGGCGGGGGCAACCATCCGCAAATACGCACAGCAGGGTGCTCAGGTAGACGTGTGCATTTTGTCCGCCGAGGCAAAGGCCCGGGCCTTCCGTCCGGAGGATGAGGCCCTGAAAAAGGATCTGGACGCCAGCGCCCAGCATCTGGGCATTCACGGCAAGTTTTTGGGCGCATTCCCAAATATTGAATTAAACAACGTTTCCCATCTGCATCTGGTGCAGTTTATTGAAAAAGCAATTCTTCAGGCCCAGCCGGATATTGTCATCACCCACCATCCTTCCGACACCAATAACGATCATATGCACACCTCCCTGGCCTGTCAGGCGGCCATCCGGCTGTTCCAGCGCAGGACGGACGTCAGGCCCATCGGCGAGCTTTGGTATATGGAGGTTCTGTCCTCTACGGAATGGTCTGTCAACACCGCCATGAACCGCTTTATGCCCAATGTCTTTGTGGAGACCGGCAAGGAGGCTGTGGACATGAAAGTGGAAGCCCTGTCCATGTATCGGGGAGTTATGCGGCCCTATCCCCATCCCAGAAGCGCCGAAGCCATCACCGGACTGGCCGCCTACCGGGGCGCCCAATCCGGCTGCTGCTATGCCGAGGCCTTCGAATGCGCTTTCAGGAGAGTTATCTTATGATTTATCCTCTTGTGAAACGTGCCTTCTGCATCGCGGCGTCTTTTCTCGGCATCGTGATCACCTCCCCCCTTTGGCTCGTCGCCATTGTGGGGATTCAGCTGTCCGATCCCGGCCCGGTATTCTACATGGCGAACCGGGTAGGAAAGGATGACAAAACCTTTCGTATGTTCAAGTTCCGCTCCATGCGTCAGGGTAAGGCCAATGAGTCTGTATTCCGGGGAGACGAGCACCGGATCTTTCCCTTTGGCCAGTTCATCCGGGATACCAAAATTGACGAGCTGCCCCAGCTTATAAACTGTCTGGTGGGGGATATGTCCATCATCGGCCCCCGGCCCGCCAGCGTGGATCAAACCGCCATCGTCCGTGCCGGGAAATACGCCAAGGTTTCCAGTGTGACCCCCGGCTTGTCCGGCCCATCTGCCCTGTATGACTATATCTACGGCGATACCGTTACCGATGAGCAGGCTTATGAAGAAAATGTGCTGCCCACACGGCTGGATCTGGATCTGTGGTATGTATCCCACATCAGTCCCAGTGTGGATCTTCGTATGATCTGGTGGACGGTGGTGTGCATCCTCTCCCGTCTTTTCGGGAAAGAACCTAAAAAAATCTACGCCCGGCTTTTGGAATACGCAAGCCGCACCGGCGCCGCCGGGCTGTAAAGGAGAATTGCCCATGGCTGCTGATAACTCTGTTAAGGAAGCGAAGAAGCTGAATGTGATCGTCATCACCCAGCGGGACGCCTTCTTTATCCCCGCGAATATTCTGAAAGTCTCCCAAGTGTGCAATGTGGTGGAAGTGGTGGACAACCGCTCCAAGCATTCCCTGGACAATAAGCTGTCGGATATGCTCCGCTGGTTCGGCCTGTTCCAGTGCGGCAAGATGGGTCTGGTCTCCTTCGCCAGGAAGCTTCAGAACGTCCTGGACAATCTGTCCGGTCTGCGACTGTCCGGCGGTACCTGCTCCATTCAGTCCGCCGCCAAGAAGATCGGCTGCGACTTCCGGGTGGTTCCCAATGTAAACGGCGATACCTACATAGAGCATGTACGCGCCCTTGCCCCGGATCTGATCGTCTCCTTCTCCGCTCCCCAGGTAATCAAGCAGGAGCTTCTGAGCATTCCCAAGCACGGCATTCTCAACGTGCACGGCGCGCTCCTTCCGGACTACCGGGGGTGCCTGCCCTCCTTCTGGTATCTGTATAACGACGAAAGCTTAGGCGGCGCCACGGTGCATTACATGAGCAAGGCCATTGACGACGGAGACATCTGTGTGCAAAAGGCCGTGGATATCTCCGACTGCAAGACCATGTTCCAGCTGATGAAGAAAACAAAGCAGGCCGGCGGCGAAGCCATGGTGGAAGCCATCCGGCAAGTGACCGACGGCACTTTGAGCCCCCGGAAAAACGAAACGGAAAAGGGCCGCTACTTCACCTGGCCTACAGTGGAACAGGCGAAGCAGTTCCGCAAGCAGGGAAAGCGGCTGATATAAAATCACGGCGAGGCAGCGTTGCCTCGCCGTGTTGAATTTTGTCATAGCTGAGCGGCGCATTCCCGGACGATTTGCTCCATCCGCGCCATCTTCTCCAGCATATCCTTTGCCAGGGCGATCTGGCAGCGGGTACGCACCAGGTTGTGGTCGGGAGAATTGATCTTAAAGTACTTATCCCCCCGAATATAGTCGTCCAGGAATCGGACGCAGAGCTCCGCGGTCAGAGCGAAGCAGCTTAGGGAGAGGGTATCCAGTTCCTTCCGGGTCATGGACTGCGCGGTTTGGGACAGGAAGCCCTGGGCAAAGGCCCGGAACACCTCCAGATCCACGCCGGCTTTTTCATAATCCGGGCAGTCCTCTTCCACAAAGTTGCCTGCGAAGCGGATGGCGTCGCCAAAATCGTGGCCCATGAGGCCGGGCATGACCGTATCCAAGTCAATGACCACCATGCCCTGATTGGTCTGAGGGTCGAAAAGCACATTGTTGATCTTGGTATCGTTGTGGGTTACCCGCAGGGGAAGCTCCCCGGCCATCTGCAAATCCGTCAGCTTACAGGCCAGATCCTGAACCTCCATCAGCCACCGGATCTCCGGCCCCACCTGAGCCACCCGGCCCACCGGATCCAGCCGGATGGCCTCCCCCAAGCTTTCATACCGCTTGCGGGTGTTGTGGAAGCCGGGGATGGTCTCAATGAGCTCATGGATATCAAAGTCCATCAGCTCCGTCTGGAATTCACCGAAGGCCATGCCCGCGTTGCGGACAATGTCCAGATCCTTCACCACATTGTAGGTAACGGAAGGCACGTAATTGGTCATCCGCCAGAAATTCTCCCCGTCGATCACATACGTCTTTCGGTCGGCGGTATGGTGAAAATGCAGCGCGGTCTGTCCCGGCTTCTTCCGGCGGATGTGCTCGGTGACCTTGTCAATGTTTTCCATCAGACCTACCGGGTTGCGGAAGGCGTAGGTATTCACATTCTGCACCAGGAAAGACTTGGGTTTCCCCTCCGGCAGCATGAAGTTCACTTTATAGGTACGGTTTACGTTGCCCATCTGAATGGTTTCGTAGCCTAAATAATCATATTCGATCCGAAAAAGTCTGGAAACCTCCAGCAGCTTTTCATATAAATCCATGAGAAAGATTCCTTTCTTTCGCTTTCATGCTCCGGCTCTTCCGGCCAGCCTTTTGATTCTACCCTACTTTCCCCGTTTTGTCAACAAATCCCGGCAAACGGCAACAAAATTCTCCCGGCTGGCATCGCCGGGAGAATCCTTCCGTCTCTGAAAACCCTCAGGCTTTATTGGGAAACAGCTGGGCAATGGCAGCCCGGGCGGCGTCCTGCTCCGCCCGCTTCTTGCTGCTTCCCCGCCCCCGGCCTACCACGCTGCCGTTGAGAGATACCTCCACCTCAAACTTCTTATCGTGATCCGGGCCGGACTGGCCTGCCAGGGTGTAGCTTAGAACCTGGTTTTTCTTCTGCTGCACCAGTTCCTGAAGCTGGGTCTTGTAGTCGGCGTTGTGCATTTGGGTCACCGGAACCTCTACCAGAATGAACCGCCGCACCACTTCCAGGGCCGCGTCCAGGCCGCCGTCCAGAAAGCAGGCGGCGATCATCGACTCCATGGCGTCCGCCAAAATGGACTCCCGATTCCGTCCGCCTCCCTGCTCCTCGCCGTGGCCCAGCAGCAGATGGCTGCCCAGGCCGATGCGGTTGGCCGCTGCCGCCAGGGTCTTTTCACATACCATGTCCGCCCGCATCCGGGTCAGCTCGCCCTCCGGCCGGTGGGGAAAGGTACGAAACAGATATTCCGCCACCAGCATCCCCAGCACGCTGTCTCCTAAGAATTCCAGCCGCTCATTGCTGAGCAAGCTGTTGTGCCAGCGCTCATTGGCATAGGAGGAATGGGTCAGGGCGTTTTGCAGAAGCTGAATGTTTTCAAACCGGTAGCCAATGGCGTTTTCCAGGTCTTTAATCATTGCCGCTCTCCTTCGCCTGATTCCATGCCTGCAAGCTCCGCTCCAGATCTTTTGCCATGTCGGCAGCGGCAGCGTCCGCCGCCTGACGGATGGCGTTCCGGAAGGCCAGAGCATCAGAAGAGCCGTGGGCCTTGATCACCGGCTTCTTGATCCCCAGGAAGGGGGTGCCGCCGATCTCCCGGTAGTCCAGCATCTTCATCAGATCCTTCACACCGGAAGCGCACAGTAAGTACCCCAGCTTGCTCAGCAGATTCTTCTTGAACATCTTTTTCATCAGGCTGCCCATGAACATGGCGGTGCCTTCAATGGATTTGAGCAATACATTGCCGGAAAAACCGTCGCAGACCACCACATCTACCGCCCCAAGGGGCACGTCCCGGCCTTCCACATTGCCGACGAAGCGGATCAGCCCCTTCTCATCCGCATCCTTCAGAAGGGCGTAGGCGTCCTTTTGCAGCTGGGTGCCCTTGCTGTCCTCGGTGCCGATGTTCAGAAGGCCCACCCTGGGGTTTTCTATCCCCAGCTGCTTTTTGGCGTAGACCGCGCCCACCAGGCCGAATTGCAGCAAAAATTCCGGGGTGCACTCCGCATTGGCGCCGCAGTCCACAATCACCGTTTTTCCCCCCGCCTTATTGGGCATGGCAGGCCCCATGGCCGCCCGGCGGATGCCCTTCACCCGCTTGACGATCAGGGTAGCCCCGGTGAGCAGAGCGCCGGTGGAACCGGCGGAGACAAAGGCGTCCCCCTGGCCCTCCGCCAGCATCTTCAGGCCCATCACCATGGAGGAATTCTTCCGCTTGTGAATGACGGAGCCAGGATCATCGTGCATGTCCACCACATCCTCCGCATGGGCGATCTCCAGCTTTTCCGGGAGATTGTCTATATTGTGTTTTTTCAGAACCTCCAGAATCTCTTCTCCCCGGCCCACCAGGGTAATTTCCACATCAAATGTTTTTGCCGCTTCAACTGCGCCCAGTACGGGAGCCTCCGGGGCATTGTCTCCGCCCATGGCGTCAAGAATGATCTTCAACTGTTCCACCTCTTTCATTTAAATGCCTTTGGCCGTCAAAGCATCGATCCACTCCAGTGACCGATTGGCAATGGCCAGATTTTTCTCCGCCTTTTTCCGAACACGCCGTTCCAGCGGGGAAATGATGCTGAAATTCACATTCATAGGCTGAAAATGCCCAATGCTTTCATCGCTGATATAGGCGCCCAAAGCGCCGATGGCAGTAATTTTCGGGAAGTCCGGCGGCTGTCTACCCTGCACTTTTGCCGCCATGGCCACCGCCGCCAGATATCCGGAGGCGGTGGACTCTACATATCCTTCCACTCCGGTCATCTGTCCGGCAAAGGCCACCATGGGATCCCGCCGGTCGGCGTAGTACCGGTCCAGCAGCTTGGGGCTTTGCAGGAAGGTATTCCGGTGCATGACCCCATAGCGGACAAATTCCGCATCCCGCAGGGCGGGGATCATGGAAAACACCCGCTTCTGTTCCCCGAATTTCAGGTGGGTCTGGAAGCCCACCAAATTGTAAACGGACTTGGCCGCGTTGTCCTGACGAAGCTGAACAACGGCGTAGGGTTCCCGGCCGGTTTTGGGATCGATCAGCCCCACCGGCTTTAAGGGGCCGTAGCGCAGGGTATCCATCCCCCGGCGGGCCATGACCTCCACGGGCATGCAGCCTTCAAATACGTTTTTATCTTCAAAGCCGTGCACCTCCGCCTCCTGGGCGGAGGCCAGCTCCCGAACGAAGGCTTCGTACTGCTCTTTATCCATGGCGCAGTTGATATAATCCGGGGTGCCCCGGTCATATCGGGACTGCCACCAGGCCAGTTCCATATCAATGGACTCCGCCGTTACCAGGGGGGCGGCCGCGTCAAAGAAGTGAAGGTATTCCGTCTGTCCGAAGTACTCCCCAATGGCCTGAGACAGGGCGTCAGAGGTAAGCGGCCCGGTAGCGATGATCACCGGCCCCTGGGGAATCCGGGTTACCTCCTCTTCGATCACCTGAATGTTGGGATGGCTGCGGATTTTTTCCGTGACCATCCGGGAAAAGCCCCCCCGATCCACTGCCAGACAGCCGCCGGCCTCTACCCGGGTCTTTTCGGCGCACTCCAGGATCAGACTGCCGCACCGGCGCAGCTCTTCTTTTAAAAGTCCCACCGCGTTTTCAAGCCGGTCGCCCCGAAAAGAGTTGGAACATACCAGTTCGGCAAAATCCGGGCTGTGGTGGGCCGGGGTCATTTTCTTCGGCTTCATTTCATAAAGCACCACGGAAATCCCCCGGTTTGCCAGCTGCCACGCCGCCTCCGAGCCTGCCAGGCCCGCGCCGATGACTTTTACCTCCATGCTCAGGCCTCCTTTTTCTTGGTGGTTTTCACCGCGGTCTTTTTCACCGTGGTTTTCTTAGCTGCGGTTTTCTTGGCCGTGGTTTTTTCCCCGGTCTTTTCGGAAGGAGCCTCCTTTTTGGAAGGCGCTTCCGCCGTCTCTGTTTCGGCGGTTTTCTTCTTATAGTAGCCCCGCTGATCCTCAGGAAGGAAGCGGCTGCAATGTTCGTTGATGCAGAAGGGCTTCATCCGGCCCTTGCCGGACTTTTTGAACAGCGTCTGTCCGCACTCCGGGCAATCCTCGGCGGTAGGCACATCCCAGGTCATAAAGCCGCACTCCGCGCCCTTTTCACAGGCGTAGAAGGCATAGCCCTTCTTGGACTTGCGCTTGAGCATGCCGCTGCCGCACTTGGGGCACCGTCCCGGCATCCGTTCCACCAAGGGCTTGGTATTGCGGCACTCCGGGAAGCCGGGGCAGGCCAGGAATTTGCCGAACCGGCCGGTTTTAATTACCATTTTCCGGCCGCAAAGCTCGCAGACCTCGTCGGTTTCCTCTTCCGGAACCTTCAGCCGTACCCCCTCCAGGGCTTCCTCCGCGTCCTGAAGCTCCTTGTGGAAGCCCTGGTAAAAGTCCGCCAGCAATTCCTGCCAGCGCTGGTTCCCCGCCTCCACTTCGTCCAGGCGGTTTTCCATATTGGCGGTGAATTCCACGTCGATGATGTCGTTGAACCGCTCCATCATCAGCCCCGTCACAATCTCCCCCAGGGCAGTGGGAGCCAGGCGCTTATCCTGCTTGACCACATACTCCCGATCCTCAATGGTGGCGATGGTAGCGGCGTAGGTAGAAGGTCTGCCAACGCCCTTTTCCTCCATGGCCTTTACCAGGGTGGCCTCGGTATACCGGGCAGGGGGCTGGGTAAAGTGCTGCTCTTTTTCCACTTTGGAAGAAGTGGCCTGCTCCCCCATCGTCAGATCCGGCAAGGGGGAACCGACAGCCTCCCCTTCCTCATCCCGGCCTTCCTCATAGACGGAGATAAAACCGGCGAAGCGCATGCTCTGGTGGCTGGCCCGGAACACATGCCCGGCACAGCTGGCGTCAATGGATACGGTGTCATATACCGCGTTTGCCATCTGGGTTGCCAAAAAGCGGCTCCAGATCAGCTTATACAGCTTATACTGGTCGGTGGTCAGGCTGCTTCTGATCTGCTCCGGCTCCAGCTCCACATGAGAAGGCCGGATGGCTTCGTGGGCATCCTGGGCTCCGGACTTGGTCTTGAACACATGGTGCTTTCCATAATAATAATCTTCCCCATAGCGGTTGCGGATGAAGGCCGCGGCGGCGTCCATGGCCTCTTCGGAAAGACGCAGGGAGTCGGTACGCATATAGGTAATCAAGCCGGTGGTGCCTTCTCCGGCAACCTCCACACCTTCATACAGCTGCTGGGCAATCATCATGGTTTTCTTAGGCGTGAAGCCCAGCTTCCGGGACGCCTCCTGCTGTAAGGTAGAGGTGGTAAAGGGAGGGGCGGCAGAGCGCTTCTTTTCCGCCTTCTTCACATTGGTAATGGTAAACTCCCGGCCGGTAATGTGGTCGATCACCGCCTGGGTCTGCTCTTCATTTTCCAGTTCCCGCTTTTTCTCTTCGCCCCAATAGCGCGCCACAAAGGAGCCGGGCTTATCCACCCGGTTCAGCGTCACATCCAGCGACCAATATTCCTTGGGCTGAAAGGCCCGGATCTCATTCTCCCGATCCACCACCATGCGGGTGGCAACGCTTTGGACACGGCCGGCGGAAAGGCCCCGGCGAACCTTCTTCCACAGCAAGGGGGATAGCTGATAGCCCACGATCCGATCCAGGATCCGGCGGGCCTGCTGGGCGTTCACCAGGTCGTAGTCAATGTCCCGGGGGTGCTGAATGGATTCTTTCACCACCTTCTGGGTGATCTCGTTAAAGGTGACCCGCTTAGCCTTCTCATCGGGAAGGTTCAGCAGTTCTTTCAGATGCCAGGAGATGGCCTCTCCCTCCCGGTCCGGGTCGGTGGCAAGATAGACGGTCTGGGCCTTGGCGGCCTCTGTTTTCAGTTCCTTAATCAAGGCTTCCTTCCCCCGGACAGGAATGTACTGGGGGGTGAAGCCGTTTTCCAAATCAACGCCCATTTTGCTTTTGGGCAGATCCCGCAGATGGCCCATGCTGGCCTTTACTGTATAGTCCGACCCCAAATATTTACCAATGGTTTTTGCCTTGGAAGGCGACTCCACGATTACAAGATTACTGGTTTTACCCATGAAATACGATTCTCCGTTTCATTACGTTAAGCTGATCCGTTTCCCAGGCAGCCGTTTGATCACGCCCTTCAGCTCCAGCATGGTCAGCACGGAAAGCATCTTCCCGGTGGTCATGCCGGTTTCGGCGATCACATCGTCCACCAGCCGCTGTCCCTGGGCCAGAGCTTCCACGATCCGTTCCTCGTCCCGGGACAATTTCGGCTTTTTGGCTGCTTGATTGATTTGCTTATGGAAGTCAATATAAGCCGCGTGCGGCTCCTTGTCAATGCTTTTTTTGTTTAATTCTTTATTAACGCCCGGCATTCCCTTGGGAAAATCCGGCTTTTGGGCCACTTTTGCCAGGGGTTCTTCTCCCTCCCCCGACGGGCGCAGCACTTCATCGGCATAGGCGGTTTGGCTGGACGGGGTTTCATCCTTATGGATCTTGTCCGGGAATTGGCCAGCGTATTCGCTTAAAATGTCCCAGCCGGAGGAAACCGCGATCGCACCCTCCCGGAGCAGCCGGTTGCTGCCTACAAAGCTGGGCACATCAATGTTCCCCGGTACCACAAACACCTCCCTTCCCTGCTCCGCCGCCTGATGGGCGGTGATCAGGGCGCCGCTTTTTTCCGGCGCTTCCACCACCAGCACGCCGCAGCTTAAGCCGCTGATGATCCGGTTCCGCTTCGGGAAGTTGTGTTTCATAGGCGGAGTGCCCGGAGGGAATTCGCTGAGAATGCAGCCGTGCCCCTCCACATCCTGAAACAGCGCCCGGTTGGAGGCCGGATACACAATATCCGCCCCGCAGCCCAGGACGCCTACCACCGGCTGTCCGGCGCTCAACGCCCCCGCCATGGCCAGACCGTCGATGCCGAAGGCCATTCCGGAAACCACGATGCCGCCGCATTTTCCGATCTGATAACCCATGCGCTTGGCCGCGGTCATACCGTAGGCCGAGGCCCGCCGGGTGCCAACCACCCCAATGGTGGGACAGCCGTCCAGATCCGGCAGCCGTCCTTTGTAGTACAGCAGGATGGGCGGATCCGCAATGTTCTTCAGCCGGGCGGGATACGCCCCGTCCCGGATGGTCAGCAGGTGAAGCTTTTCCTCCCCGCACTGGGCAAGAATCTTCTCTGCCCTGGACAGGTTCTTATCCCGCAGTCCTTCCCTGGCCTCCTTGCTCAGACCTTCTACATAGTCATAAGCCTCCCCGTCTGCATAGTATACATCCTCCGGATCCTGAAAATGCCGCATAAGTCCCACTTTCATCCAGTCGCTTACCCCCGGCCGATGGGCCAGCCAAATCCAGTGCAGCAGCATATTCCGTTCCCTCTTTCTCTATGTATATTTTCATCTATGCCAAACGCCGCGGCAGAGAGCCGGCGTCTGTCCGTTCTCCGGGGATCGAAGCAGCCTCTACTGCTTCATCTGCCACATAACAATAGCGGCGGCGATGGCGGCGTTCAGGGATTCGCAGCGTTCGTTCATGGGAATAATCAGTTCCCTGTCGGCCTCCTCCAGGATCTCCCGCCGGACGCCCTGCCCTTCACTGCCAATGACCACCGCCATATTCTTCAGATCCGCCCGGCGCAGATCCACCGCCCGGTGGCTGAGGGCCGTCACCCCAATGGGGATCTTTTTTTCAGCGCAGGCCCGTTTGACCCCTTCCCAATCGCACTGCACCGGCTGATTGCGAAACACCGCCCCCATGCTGGAGCGCACAACCTTGTGGCTGTAGGGATCGGCGCAGCCCTCCAGCAGCGCCACGGGAATATCCAGGCCGTCCGCCGTGCGCAAAATGGTGCCCAGATTCCCCGGATCCTGAATGCCGTCCAGCAGCAGCATGCCGGGCCGGGGGGCAAAGGCTTTCTTTTCCGGCAGGCGGCACAGAAAGAGTGCCCCCTGGGGTGACGCCATGGGAGAAACAGAAGCCATCACGTCCCCCGGCACCCGCACCAGCCGCACCCGGGAGGGAAGCTCCGCCTCCACCCCGTCGGAGAGGATCACCGTATCCAGCCCCGGATACCAGCGTACCGCCTCGGAAAGCAGCTTGGTGCCGTCAGCGGCAAACAGCCCCGCCTCCTCCCGGGCCTTCCGGGAGGACAGCAGCTTTTTCACCTGCTGCAGCAGCGGATTCTTTCGGGAGGTGATTCTCTCTTCCGTCACAGCTGCTGCACCGCCTTCAAAGCAAGGTTATCCCCCAGCACCGACAGCACGTCGCCGCTTTGGATCCGGTAATCCGCCGAGGGGGAGACGTTCATTTTCTTTCCGTTTCCCACGGCAATGATGTTCACCCCCAGCTTGGCCCGAACATTCAGTTCCTTCAGGGTCTTTCCCACCCAGCCGGCGGGAGCGGGAACCTCCAGGATGCCGTAGTCCTGGGAAAGCTCGATGTAGTCCAGCACATTGTGGCTGCTTAAGCTCCGGGCCAGCCGCTGGGCATGCTCCTGCTCCGGGATGACCACCCGATTCACCCCCAGCTTTTCCAAAACCCGGCGGTGAGTCTCGTCATGGGCCTTGCACACAATATAAGGAACGCCCAATTCCTGTAAATTCATGGTCACCAGCACGGAGGCCCCCAGATCATCGCCGATGGCAATAACAGCGCAGTCAAAATTCCGGGCGCCCAGGGAGCGGAGAACCTCCTTATCCTGAGCGTCTCCCACCACCGCGTGGGTCACATCATTGGCCAGCTGCTGCACCAGGTCGCTCCGGACGTCCATAGCCAGCACCTGGGCGCCAAGCTCGCACAGCTGCCGGGCCAGGGAGGAACCAAACCGCCCCAGGCCGATCACAATATAAGATTTCATATCCACACTCCTATCCAATGAGTAAGGTCGTCCGGGCATACCGGAACCGCTCCTGGGCCTTGTCTCCTGTCAGGAAGCCCAGGCTGATGGTCAGCACGCCCACACGTCCAAAGTACATATATACGATCATCAGTACTTTCGCCAGGGTACTCAGTTTCCCGGTCACGCCGGCGGTCAGGCCCACGGTAGCCAAGGCGGACACCGCTTCGAACAGCCCGTCGGTAAAGCTTGCCGGGGAAGTCGCGCTGATCATGGTCCCGCCAAAGAGGGCCAGAAAGACCATGATAAACGCAATGGTCATGGCGTCCATCACCTGATCGGCGGGGATGGTTCGCTTGAACACGCACACGGTAGATCTTCCCCGGGCCCGGGCCGCCAAGAACAACGCCAAAACCATAAAGGTCACGGTTTTGAGGCCGCCGGCAGTAGAGCCGGAGGAGCCGCCGATGAGCATCAGCACAGTAGACACCGCTTTTCCCGCCTCCGTCAGATATGCCTGGTCAATGGCGGCAAACCCGGCGGTACGCAGGGTGATGGCCTGAAACAGGCCGTTAAGGAGCTTGTCCCCCACATTCAGCACCCCCAGCGTCCGGGGGTTATTCCACTCCAGAATGCAGGTCAGCGCCCATCCCGCCGCCAGCAGAGCCAGGGTCGTCAGCAGCACCAACTTGGCATAGACGCTCAATTTATGAAAGCTGCGTTTTTCCCAGATCTCCTGCCATACCAGAAATCCCAAGCCGCCAATGACCACCAAAGCGCCCAGGGTCAGCAGCACCACCGGATCCGACTGAAATTCCAGCAGGCTGGCTCCCGGAGTGATACATCCGAAAATGTCAAAGCCCGCGTTGCAGAAGGCGGAAATGGCGTGGAAAATCCCCCATCGAAGGGCCTGCCAAAAGCCGTAATCCGGCAGGAAGTGGAGAAACAGGATCAGCGCGCCCACAGCCTCCACGGAAAGGCTTCCGATGAGCACCGTCTTTTGCAGCCGCACCACGCCCTCCATATCCGGCAGGCTCAGGGCCTGGGCCATAACCAGCCGCTGCTTCAGGCCGATCTTTTTTCTCAGCACGAATACCACCAAGGTAGCGGCGGACATAAAGCCCAGGCCGCCGATCTGGATCAGGCAGATGATCACCACCTGGCCAAAGCCGCTCCACTGGCTCCAGGTGTCAAACATAACCAGTCCCGTAACGCAGGTGGCGGAGGTAGCGGTAAACAAAGCAGAAAGAAAATCACAGCTTTCCCCGCTTCGGGACGCCCCAGGCAGCATCAGCAGCAGGGTGCCGGTGAGGATAATGATCCCAAAGGCAATGGCGATGATCCTGGCGGCGCTTAAATTTTTGGGCCGGCGCTTCATCCAAAGCCCATACAGCCGCAAACGCAGAGGCAAGCAAAACCTCTCCTTTCCGGCGGAGCATCCTCCGCCACAAACAGATATACCCTATTATAACAACTTTGTTTCCATTTGCAAGAGAGAATTCCGCAGCTTTTCCGGGAATACCCGGCTTTCTTCCCCGGATTCCGGAAAAGTTCCGGATCTTTTTCCGGGATCCGCCTGCCCGAAGCAGAAGCGGCTCTTTTCCCAATTTTCCGCCGGGGAATCTTTCCCCATTTCCGGCCGGGGAAACCCTTGCAAAATGTCCGAACAAATGTTATTATTTATAGTTGAAACCCCATAATCGAAGGAGCATCCCATGAATACCAAAACCACCGTCATTTCTCAGGCGCAGCTGGATGAACAGTTCGCCTGCTGTGATAAAATCGCCGCTCACTGGAGCGCCCTGGGCCGCACTCCCACCGCCTATGTGGAGACCTACGGCTGTCAGCAAAACGAGGCCGACTCGGAAAAGCTTCGCGGATATCTTGTCCAGTGCGGCTACGCCATTGTGGGCCGGGCAGAGGGGGCGGACGTGGTGATTATGAACACCTGCGCCATCCGGGAGCACGCGGAGCAGCGGGTCTTCGGCAACCTGGGCGCTCTGACCCACACCAAGCGCCGCTATCCGGAGCAGAGGATTTTCCTGTGCGGCTGTATGGCAGGCGAGCGCAACGTCAGCGAGCGAATCAAGCACAGCTATCCCCATGTGGACGGGGTCTTTTCCACCCACCACCTGTGGCAGTTCCCGGAAATTCTGTGGAAGGTGCTAAGCAAACAAAAGCGCCAGTTCTACATCACCGACGAGCCCGGCTCCATTGCCGAGGGAATCCCCCAGGCCCGGGACTCCAAGCTGAAGGCCTGGGTGTCCATTATGTACGGCTGCAACAATTTCTGCACCTACTGCATCGTGCCCTATGTGCGGGGCCGGGAGCGCAGCCGGAAGCCGGAGGACATTCTCAACGAATGCCGCCAGGTCATCGGGGACGGTGCCAGGGAGATCACCCTGCTGGGGCAGAACGTGAACTCCTACGGCAAGGACTTAAACAGCGGCACGGATTTTGCCGATCTGCTTGCCGCCATCGCCCAGCTTCCCGGGGATTTCCTGATTCGCTTTATGACCAGCCATCCCCGGGACGCCAGCGAAAAGCTTTTTGACACCATGGCCGCCTATCCCAAGATCGCCAAGCAGCTTCATCTTCCCTTCCAGTCCGGCTCCTCCCGGGTGCTGAAGGCCATGAACCGGCACTACGACCGGGAGACTTACCTGAAAAAGGTGAACTATGCCAAAAGCGTTATGCCGGATCTGGTGCTCACCTCCGATGTGATCGTGGGCTTTCCGGGCGAGACCGAGGAAGAATTCGAGGAAACCATTTCCCTGATTCAGCAGGTCCATTACGACAGCCTGTTTACCTTCATCTTCTCCCCCCGGCCCGGCACCCCCGCCGCCGAAATGGAGGATCTCACTCCCAGGGAGGAGAAAAACCGCCGCTTTGATAAGCTTTGCGCGGTGCAGAACGCCATTTCCGAGCAGATTCACTTAAGCTACGTGGGCAAAACCATGCGCTGCCTGGTGGACGGCAAAGACAAGGATCTGCTTACCGCCCGGACGGAGGGGGGACGGCTGGTGCGCTTCCCCGGCTGCGACAGTCTCATCGGCAGCTACCAGAACATCACCATCCAGGGGGCGACCACCTGGAGCCTTACCGGCATTCTGGCGGAAAACGTCTGATCAAACCGGCCTTTTCCCGCCTATTTCATAGAAAGAGGTTTTACAGCCATGGCAAAACCCGCAAACGAATTGACCCCCATGCAGCGGCAGTACCAGCAGATCAAGGAGCGGAACCAGGACTGCATTCTGTTTTTCCGTCTGGGCGACTTCTACGAGATGTTCAACGAGGACGCTCAGGTGGCCGCCCGGGAGCTGGATCTGACTCTGACCACCCGGGACCGGGGCAAGCCAAAGGAAGAGCAGACCCCCATGTGCGGCGTGCCCTACCACAGCGTGGACTCCTACATCGCCCGCCTTGTGCAGAAGGGCTACAAGATCGCCATTTGCGAGCAGATGGAGGATCCCGCCCTGGCAAAAGGACTGGTGGAGCGGGAGGTCACCCGGATCATCACCCCGGGCACCGTTACCGACAGCTGCATGCTGGATGAAAATAAGAACAACTACATGGGCTGTATCTACGGAAGCGGCAGCCGGTTCGGCCTGGCCTTCTGCGATGTATCCACCGGCGCTTTTTTCGCCACGGTCTGCGCCGACGCTCAGAGCGCTTCCTCGGAGCTGGGCCGCTTCGCCCCCAGCGAGGTGCTGCGCTACGGAAACAATGTGGACTGCGACCAGCTTAACGACGCCCTGTTCCACCGGTTAAGCTGCTGCGTAGACGAGGGCAAAGAGGGACAGTTCTCTCTGGAAACGTCGGAAAAGCTGCTGGAAGATCACTTCCACGCCACCCTTTCCCAGCTGGGCATTGCCGGTATGCCGGAGGTCATCGCGGCCAGCGGCGCGCTGCTGCAAACCCTCCTGACCCTGCAAAAAAATGATTTAGCCCATATCCGCCAGCTGCAATACTACACCACCGGCCGCTTTATGGAGCTGGATATGGACGCCCGGCGCAATCTGGAGCTGACCGAAACCCTCCGCTCCAAGGACAAAAAGGGCACCCTTTTATGGGTGCTGGATAAGACCCACACCGCCATGGGCGGCCGGATGCTCCGCTCCTGGCTGGAAAAGCCCCTGCTGGATCCGGCGGAGATCATCCGCCGCCATGGAGCGGTAGAGGAACTGGTGGGTAATGTGATCATCCGGGGAGAGCTGGAAGAAGCCCTGAAGGACGTGACGGATCTGGAGCGGGTCACCACCCGGATCGTCACCGGCACCGTCAACTGCCGGGATCTGCTGGGACTGGCCCGGGGCTTTCGGGCATTGCCCCAGGTCAAAGCCCAGCTCAGCAAATGCGATTCCCCCCTGCTGCAAAAGCTGGAGCAGGCCATGGATTCTCTCACCGACTGCGCTGACCTGATCGAAAACACCATTGTAGACGAGCCGCCCCTAACCATCCGGGAGGGCGGCATCATCCGCAAGGGCGCGGATGAAGAGGCGGACAGGCTGCGGGACATTATGGAAGGCGGCGGCGGCGCCATTGCCGCCATTGAAGCTTCCGAGCGGGAGAAAACCGGCATCCGCACCTTAAAAGTGGGCTTCAACCGGGTATTCGGCTATTATATTGAAGTATCCAAGTCCTTTATGGATCAGGTTCCGGACAGCTATATCCGCAAGCAGACCCTTGCCAACTGCGAGCGCTACATCACCCAGGAACTGAAGGAGCTGGAAAACCAGGTGCTTACCGCCAAGGATCGGCTCACCGCCCTGGAATACCAGATTTTTATCCGGCTGCGGGAGCACCTTGCCCAGCAGGCCGCCCGGGTGCAGCAGACAGCCGCCGCCGTGGCAGCCGCGGACGCGCTGTGCTCCCTTGCCGCCGTGGCGGTTCAGCGGGGCTACTGCCGCCCGGAGATTACCCTGGGCCGGGAGATCTCCATCACCGATGGAAGGCATCCGGTGGTGGAAGCGGTGCCGAAGGACAGCCTGTTTGTCCCCAACGACACCCAGCTGGGATCTGACGATAACCAGGTAGCCATCATCACCGGCCCCAACATGGCCGGTAAATCCACCTATATGCGCCAGGTAGCCCTGATCGTGCTCATGGCTCAGATGGGCTCCTTCGTCCCCGCCCGCTCCGCCAGGATCGGCCTGGTAGACCGGGTATTCACCCGGATCGGCGCCAGCGACGACTTGGCCTCCGGTCAGTCCACCTTCATGGTGGAAATGTCGGAGGTGGCCTCCATACTAAAATACGCCACCGCCCGTTCTCTTCTGATCCTGGACGAGATCGGCCGGGGCACCTCCACCTATGACGGCATGGCCATTGCCCGGTCTGTACTGGAATATGTGGCCAGTCCCAAGCGTTTGGGGGCCAAGACTCTGTTTGCCACCCACTACCACGAGCTATCCACCATGGAAGAAAAGCTCCCCAACGTAAAAAACTACAACATCGCCGTGAAAAAACGGGGCGAGCAGATGATCTTCCTGCGAAAAATCGTTCCCGGCGCCACGGACGACAGCTACGGCATTGAAGTGGCCAAGCTGGCGGGTCTGCCCGCTCCCGTGATCGCCCGGGCCAGAGAGATCCTTCAGGAGCTGGAAGAATCCGGCTCCGCCCCCGCCCCCGTGACCCGGAAGGAGCCGGAGGATCAGGTGAGCATGCTGGATCTTACCGGCCAGCAGGTGATCGCCGCACTGTCGAAGATCAGTGTGGAAACCCTCACCCCCATTGAGGCCATGAATGAATTGTACCAGCTTAAAAAACTATTGGACTGAAAAATCTATGAGAAAAAACCCCAGTTTATCCACAAACCTGACCAGCCAGGAGACCATCTCCGGCGCGCTGTATTGCCTGTTTCAGCTGGCAGCCCTGAGCAGCCTGCTGACCTGGCTGAACCGGCAGCTGAGCCATCCTCTGGATGCTACCGAGCTGAACTTCGTATACTACCTGGTGAACTTTCTGGCCTGCCTTTTGATCTACCACGACTATCTGGGCCGGTCTGCCCGGCAGATGACCCAGCATCCCGCTTACTTTTGCCAGGCGGTGGTCCTGGGCTTTGTGGCGTATTACGCCTGCTCCCATGCAGTCAGCTGGTGTATCCGGCTTCTGGTTCCCGGCTTTTCCAACTACAATGACCAGGCCATTGCCGATTTAAGCCGGGGAAACTACTTTCTTATGTTCATCGGCACCGTCATTTTGGTGCCCCCGGCGGAGGAGTGCGTCTTCCGTGGGCTGATTTTCCGGAATCTCTACGGCAGATCCCGGTGGGCGGCCTATATTGTGTCCATGCTGGCCTTTGCCGCCATCCATATTTTAGGCTACATCGGATCCTACGCCCCTGTGGAGCTGCTGATGGCCCTGCTCCAATATCTGCCCGCCGGACTTTGCCTTGCCTGGGCCTACACCAAGGCGGATACCATTTTCGCCCCCATTTTGATCCACGCCCTTATCAATATGAACGCCATCGGCGCATTGAGGTGATTCTATGCCGAAAATCATCCAATTATCCCCCCATATCGCCAACCTGATCGCCGCCGGCGAGGTGGTAGAGCGGCCTGCCAGCGTGGTAAAGGAGCTGCTGGAAAACGCGGTAGACGCCGGGGCCTCCAAGGTCACGGTGGAGATCCGGGACGGGGGCATGACCTTCCTTCGGGTCACCGACAACGGCTGCGGCATGTCCCCTGAGGACGCCCGCGTAGCCTTCCTGCGCCATGCCACCAGCAAGCTGCGCACAGCGGATGACCTGGCCGCCATCGGCACCATGGGCTTCCGGGGGGAAGCTCTGGCCGCCATTGCCTCCGTCAGCCGCATCGATCTTCTGACCAAAACGCCCGGCTCCCTGTCCGGAACCAGCCTGAAGCTGGAAGCGGGAACCATCCTGGAAGAGTCGGAGGTGGGCTGTCCCGACGGCACCACCATCCTTATCCGGGATCTGTTTTTCAACACCCCGGCCCGGATGAAGTTTATGAAATCCGACACGGTAGAGGGCAGCCGGGTGGCCGCGGCGGTGCAGCTGCAGGCGCTGGCCCACCCGGAAGTGGCTGTGCAATTCATCCGGGACGGCAAGCAGGTGCTGTCCACCCCAGGCACCGGGGGACTGCAGGCCGCGGTCTACTGCGTCTACGGCCGGGAATGCGCCCAGATGACGGCAGTGAACAGCCGCTGGGAGCAGTACAGCCTGACCGGGTACGTTTCAAAGCCCACCGACGCCCGGCCCAGCCGGTCCCTGCAAACCTTTTTCGTAAACAACCGTCCTGTAAAATCCAAGCTGCTGATCTCCGCACTGGAGGAAGCCTACCGCAATCAGATTATGGTGGGCAAGTTCCCCGCATGTGTGCTGCACCTGACCCTCCCGGCCAACGCGGTGGATGTGAATGTCCATCCTGCCAAGACGGAGGTAAAATTCCTTTCGGAAAAGGCGGTGTTTGACTGCGTCCACTACGGGGTGCTCAGCGCCTTGAATCAGCAGCAGGATCGTCCTCAGATCCGGTTTTCCCAAAAGGAATCCGCCCCCCCGGAACCGGCCCCCGGAAAGGAGCCTGCTCCCGCTCCCGCGAAATCCGCCCCTCCCGGAAAAAAGGAGAACTTCTACCGCACCATGACGGCGGAGGAATACAAAGCCTTTTCCGCCGCCCTGGCGGATCCTCCCCAACCGAAAAAAGAGGCGGCCGCCGCCGTGGTATCCAAGCTGGAGCGGCCCGCCAATATGCCTTTGCGGGACAGCGTGATCCTGCCTGCATCAGCGCCGCCCCGTCAAGAGCCCCTTCCCCCGATTGTGCATGAGAAGCCGGCCTCCACCCCGCCCCAGCCTCCCTGCCCTCCCAAGCAGGAACCCCTTCCCCCGGAAGCGCCTATGGAGCAGACCTCCCTGGACATGCCGCCGGAACAGGATTGGCGCATGGTGGGTGAGCTTTACAACACTTATATTATTGTAGAGCAGGGAGACAACGCCTTCCTGATCGATAAGCACGCCGCCCACGAGCGGATCCTTTTTGAAAAGCTGAAGAAACATCAGGAGGCCATCACAGCCCAGAGCCTGCTGCAGCCCATTGCCGTGCGTCTGGGCTCCGCCGCCGTGGGAGAGCTGCTGGCTAATCAGGCTTTGTTGGATGAGCTGGGCTTCGAGATCGACGAATTTGGCGAGAACACCCTGCTTCTGCGGCAGATTCCCATGGATCTAAGCCCGGACAGCGCCGCCGAGGCGCTGGAAACAATGGCGCAGGATCTGCTGAAGGGCCGCCGGGAAAGCAAGGACACCGTCCGGGACGAGCTTCTGCACACCGTGGCCTGCAAAGCCGCCATTAAGGCCGGATGGGTCAGCGATGAAAAAGAGCTTATGGTGATCGCCTCGGCGGTGATGGATCGGGAGGATCTGAAGTACTGCCCCCACGGCCGCCCCATCTGCGTCAGCTTAAGCAAAAAGCAGCTGGAAAAGCAGTTCAAACGGACCTGAGCTTCTGTTGAAAAGGAGGCCCTATGAACAACATCATCTGCATTGCCGGACCTACCGCCTCGGGAAAAACCGCCCTGGCCGTGGAGCTGGCCAAAGAACTTAACGGAGAGGTCGTCTCCTGCGATTCCATGCAGATATACAAGGGCATGGACATCGGCACCGCCAAGCCCACATTGGAAGAGCGTCAGGGCATCGTCCACCACATGCTGGACGTGGCCCAGCCTATGGAGGATTTCTCGGTCAGCCGGTATTGCTCCCTGGCCGCACCCATTGTGGACGACATTGTCGCCCGGGGAAAAACCGCCATCATCGCAGGCGGCACCGGACTTTATATGGATTCCCTCATCCAGGGCAACGCCTTCGCCCCCTTCCCCTCCACCGGGGTGCGGGAACGATTGGAGGCCCAGGCAGACCTGGAGGGCATGGAGCACATGCTTGCTTGGCTGGGGGATGTGGATCCGGAGTCCGCCCAACGGCTCCACCTGGCCGATCGGAAGCGGATCCTCCGGGCCCTGGAGGTGTACCTGGAAACCGGAGAAACCATCACCGCTCACAATTTAAAGACCAGGCAGATCCCCCCCAGATACCGCCCCCTGTGGCTGGGTCTGGACTTTGCCTCCCGGGAGGAACTGTATCGCCGCATTGACACGCGGGTGGACAGGATGCTTGCCCAAGGCCTGTTGGAAGAGATCCGCTCCCTGCTGAGCAGCGGAATCCCGGAAAAATGCACCGCCATGCAGGCCATCGGCTACAAGGAATTCGTTGCCGCTTTGGAAGGGCGGTGTACCATAGAGGAGGCCGCGGAGGAAGTGAAAAAGGCCTCCCGCCACTATGCCAAGCGCCAGCTGACCTGGTTCCGCAGGAACAAACGGATCCACTGGCTCATCCGGGAGCCGGGGGATGAGGGGAAGGAAATTCTCATCCGCGCCCGACAGCATTTGCGGGAAATTGACAACTGAAATCTGCTAGGATGTGTGTACCATTCAACAAAACAAGAAAGAAGGAGTACATATGTCTGAAGCAGTAAATTTACAGGAAGCCATTTTAAAGGAGGTTCGCCGGGACAAGGTGCCCGTGACCTTGTTTCTTATGAACGGCTTCCAGCTCCGGGGGATCATCACCGGCTTTGACAGCTTCGTGGTGGTATTGGTGTCCGACGGCAAGCAGCAAATGATCTACAAGCATGCCATCTCCACCCTTGCCCCAATGAAGCCGCTGAAAGCCGCAGCAACAACTGCGTAAACGCAAAAGGGCGACGGAGCTTTTTCCGCCGCCCTTTTCTCTGCTGTATGGCCCGTAAAAAGCGGAACACATCCTAGGGAAGTGCTCCGGTTTTTATGCGCCATATTCGTTGACTTATAATTTTCAGAAAGAGAGGCCTTTACCATGGGTATTGCCGAAAATGTAGCCCGGATCCGCGAACAAATGGCGCAGGCGGCCATCGCCTGCGGACGGGATCCGAAATCCATCGCGCTGTGCGCCGCCACCAAAATGAACGACGCCGACGCCGTCCGCCAGGCCATTGCCGCCGGCGTGGACTGCTGCGGCGAAAACAGAGTCCAGGAGCTGACCGCCAAGCTTGCCCAAAACGCCTACGCGGGAGCGCCTGTACATTTTATCGGCCATTTGCAGACCAACAAAGTCAGGCAGGTGGTAGGCAAGGTGGATCTGATCCAAAGCGTGGATTCCCTGCGTCTGCTCCAGGCCATTGATAAAGAAGCCGCCCGGCAGGGCATCGTGCAGGACATTCTGCTGGAAGTAAACATCGGTGAAGAGGCCAGCAAGTCCGGTTTTGCCGCCGGGGATATCCTTCCCATGGTGGAAAAAGCAGGGCAATTTTCAAACATATGTATTAAAGGACTGATGGCAATCCCCCCAATTTCGCATAATTCGGGAGAAAATCTGAATTATTTTCAAAAATTGTTCCAAATAAGTGTTGACATAACGGGAAAAAAATACGATAATGTCAAGGTGGACTGTTTATCTATGGGCATGTCCGGTGATTTTGCGGATGCGATCGCTTCCGGCAGCACCATGATTCGTGTGGGTACCGGAATTTTCGGCGTCCGCAATTCTGTCAAAGCCTGATAAATATGATGTAAGGATACATTTAGGAGGATACAGAGAATGAGTATTTGGGATAGTGTAAAGAAATTTGCCCAACCCTATTCTGACGATGATTATGATGATTATGACGAGGATGATTACTACCTCGATGATGATTATGAAGAGCCCGCTGAAAAGCCCGCTCCCCGCCGCAGCGCCCCCCGCCGCGCGCCCGCTCCCGCTCCTGTGATGGACGAGGAGGAGGACGAGGACAGCGGCGACTCCGGCTTCGGCTTTGGCCCTCTGACCACCTCCGGCGTTTCTTCCGCACCTGCTACAGGCTTCAACGGCCAGGTTCTGAACATGAACTCTTCCAACAAGCAGGAAGTGGTCCTGTTCCGTCCCGGCAGCTTTAACGATACCTCTAAGGCCGCCGATGATCTTCGCAACCGGAAGGCCGTCATTGTCAATATGGAAAATGTGGACAAGGCCATGGCCCGCCGGGTGGTAGACTTCCTCTCCGGCTGTGTATACGCCCTGGATGGAGACGTAAAGAAGATCGCCCAGTCTGCGTATCTGTTCTGTCCCCACAACGTAGACATTGTGGGCGACCTGGAAACCCTCCAGGCAGAGGTAGAAAGCTACATTTAATGCCTTTCCCCAGCAAAACAGCAGAATTTTTACGTGGATTCCATTTTTTAACAGAAGCCCTATAACCGGTTAAAATTCTTACGGACCCTTCCGACAAGCCATTGCCCGGCGGATCCGTAAGCGCTTTTGATAGATTACACTATTCCAGGAAGGGGAACATCATCATGTTTACACCGCAGCAAATCGATCAGATATCTTTCAGTCGGGCAACTTTCGGCGGCTACGATATGCAGCAAGTCGATGAGTTTCTGGAGCCTTTGACGGAAGATTATGTTACGCTTTACAAGGAAAACGCTCTGCTGAAGAGCAAGATGCGGGTTCTGGTAGGAAAGCTGGAAGAGTACCGCAAGAATGAGGCCGCCATGAAGGAAGCCGTAGCCAACGCCCAGAGAACCAGCGAAAAGATGGTTCGGGAGGCGGAAGCCAAGGCCGCTCAGCTACTGGCCAATGCCAACGCCGCTGCCGCCAATGCCGCTGTGGCTGCCCCCGCTCCCGCAGTGAACACCCGGGAAAACGACGCCCTGATCGCCGCTGAAAACGCCCGGGTAGAGGAAGCCCGGAGAACCGCCGCGGCGCGCATCAACGAGATCCAGGAGCAGATGCGTTCCTGCATCAACGCTCTGGAGCGGATCAAGGGCGCCAACGCCCCCGCCGCGCCTGCAGCGCCTGCCGCCCCCGCCGCACCCGCTGTCAGCAGCGATGACGTGGCCGAGGAGATCTCTCAGAACATCGAAGCCATCGTTGGCTCCACCGTGGATACCGCCCCCAAGGCCCCGCCCAAACACCCCACCGCCAACGACTCCACCACCAGCAAATTCGCCAGCCTGAACCTGCAGTTCGGCCGGAACTATGATCCGCTTCACAAGTAAGATCATTTATATTTTCACGCTATGACGAGGACAGGCGTCCCCTTCCCCCGCTTCCAGAGAGCTGCCGGTTTGGTGCAAGGCAGCAAGCGGAAAGAGGTTCGTATCCCCTCCGAGCAGCGCGCCGAACGCCCTGGGTAAGTAGGCCGCGCCGGGTGAGCGCCCGATATCGCGCCGACGAGTGCCGGTACAAAGCCGGAACAAGAGTGGTACCGCAGAGGTTTACGCGCCTTTGTCTCTTATGGAGACAAAGGCGCTTTCCTTTTATCCAATCCGATTACACAAATGGAGGCATTGATTCCCATGGAATACAAAAACACCATCATCACCCCAAAAACCGACTTCCCCATGAAGGCCGGTCTGCCCGCCCGGGAGCCGGGTATGCTGAAGCGCTGGGAAGAGCAGGATCTGTACAACGCCATGCTGGAAAAGAACAAGGATCTCCCCCGGTTCGTTCTCCACGACGGCCCTCCCTTCTCCAACGGCGACATCCACATGGGCCACGCTTTGAACAAGACCCTGAAAGACTTCATCGTCCGCAGCCACGCCATGATGGGCTGCTACACCCCCTACGTCCCCGGCTGGGACAATCACGGCATGCCCATTGAGTCCGCCATCATCAAAAAAAGCAAGCTGAACCACAAGACCATGCCCGTGCCCGAGTTCCGCTCCGCCTGCGAAGCCTTTGCCGAAAACTATATTCAGCGGCAGATGGAAGGCTTTCAGCGGCTGGGCGTGGTGGGCGACTGGGAACACCCCTACCGGACCATGGATAAACACTTTGAGGCCCAGGAGGTCAAGGTCTTTGGCAAGATGTATGAAAAGGGCTACATCTACAAGGGCCTGAAGCCGGTGTACTGGTGCCCCAAGGACGAGACTGCCCTGGCGGAAGCGGAGATCGAGTATCAGGAGGATCCCTGCACCTCTGTGTACGTTAAGTTCCCCCTGTGCGATGACCTGGGCAAGCTTTCCCAGTTTGACTTAAGCAAAACCTACTTTGTCATTTGGACCACCACCATCTGGACCCTGCCCGGCAACATGGGCATCTGCCTCCATCCCCGGGACAGCTATGTGCTGGTGAAGGCGGAAAACGGCGAGACCTATATCATGGCCCAGGCTCTGATGGAAAAGGTCATGGCCGTAGGCGGCTTTGAAAATTACGAAGTGCTGGCCACCTACCCCGGCGCCTTCTTTGAGAACATGCTGGCTCAGCACCCCTTCCTCCCCAAGACCTCCCGGCTGGTGCTGGCGGAGTACGTCACCATGGACTCCGGTACCGGCTGCGTCCACACCGCCCCGGGCTTCGGCGCCGACGACTACCAGACCTGCATGCGTTACGGCATGGATTTGGTGGTTCCCGTCAATGACCAGGGCCGCCACACCGAGTACGCCGGTAAGTACGCCGGTCTGAAAACCGAGGAATCCAACCCCATCATCCTGGCGGATATGAAGGAAAGCGGCATGCTTTTCGCCTCGGAAGAGATCACCCACTCCTATCCCCACTGCTGGCGGTGCAAGAACCCCATCATCTTCCGGGCTACCCCCCAGTGGTTCTGCTCTGTGGACGCCTTCAAGGACGAGGCTGCCGCCGCCTGTGAGGATGTACGGTGGCTGCCCGCCTGGGGCGGCGATCGGATGGTAAGCATGATCCGGGAGCGGGCCGACTGGTGCATCTCCCGTCAGCGCCGCTGGGGTCTGCCCATCCCCGTGTTCTACTGCAAAGACTGCGGCAAGCCTGTGTGCACGCCGGAAACCATCGAGCATATTTCCCAGCTCTTTGACCAGTACGGCTCCAATATCTGGTTTGAAAAGGACGCCGCCGACCTGATCCCCCAGGGTCTGACCTGTCCCCACTGCGGCGGAAGCACCGGCTTCGAGAAGGAGACCGACACCCTGGACGGCTGGTTCGACTCCGGCTCCACCCACTACGCCTCTCTGATGAAAGACACCCCGGAGCTGTGGCCCGCGGACGTGTACCTGGAAGGCGCCGACCAGTACCGTGGCTGGTTCCAGTCCAGCCTGCTGACCTCCGTAGGCGCTCTGGGCAACGGCGCGCCCTTCCGCCAGGTGCTGACCCACGGCTGGACCGTGGACGGCCAGGGCCGGGCCATGCACAAGTCCCTGGGCAACGGCATCGATCCCGCGGATCTCATTAAGGAATACGGGGCGGATATCCTGCGGCTGTGGGCCGGTTCCGCCGATTACCATGCGGATGTGCGCTGCTCCAAGGAGATCTTCAAGCAGCTGAGCCAGAACTACCTGAAGTTCCGCAACACCGCCCGGTACTGCCTGGGCAACCTGAACCAGTTTGATCCCAATCACCTGGTCTCCCCGGAGCAGATGGAGGAACTGGACCGCTGGGCTCTGACCAAGCTGGACGCCCTGGTGAAGGAGTGCCGCCAGGCCTATGACAATTACGAGTTCCATGTGGTGTCCCACGCCATCAACGACTTCTGCGTGGTGGAGCTGTCCAGCTTCTATCTGGACATCATCAAGGACCGGCTGTACTGCGAGGAGAAGAACGGCCTGCGCCGCCGCTCCGCTCAGAGCGCCCTGTATCTGATCCTGGACGCCATGGCAAAGCTGTTCGCTCCCATCCTGGCCTTCACCTGTGATGAAATCTGGCAGTCCATGCCCCACCGGGACGGGGACGACAGCCGGAACATCCTGCTCAACCAGATGCCCGAAGGCTTTGCTTCCTACGCTCTGGATGAAGCCGCCATGGAAAAGTGGGCGCTGATCATGAAGCTTCGCCAGGACGTGAACGGCGTGCTGGAAAAGGCCCGTGCCGACAAGCGGATCGGCAAGGCTCTGGAGGCCCGCGTGACCCTGGCAACCAACGATGCCACCATTCTGGATGCCTGCCGTGGCATTCATCTGGCGGAAGTGTGCATTGTCTCCGCCTGCGACTGGGCCCAGCCGGAAGACGGCGCGGAGGTTGCCCAGGGCGACAATCTGCCCCAGCTGACCATCGGCGTCAGCGAAGCCAAGGGAACCAAGTGCCCCCGCTGCTGGATGCACAGCCTTCAGGCCGACGAAAACGGCCTGTGCCCCCGGTGCGCCGCTGTCATCGCCAAAATGGAAGTGGAGATCTAATAACCACCGCTTTACGGCGTTGCCCTTTTAATAAATTCAAACGAAATGCCTGTCAGCCTTAAGGTTGGCAGGCATTTTTTCAGACTCCCTTAAACATTATTTAAATTGATTTCGACACAGCAATGGTATACGATAACAGTGTGAAGGTACCCTCTCCGGAGTCGAGAGAAATCGCGCACAATTCATCCGGCCCATTTCACAGCCCTATGAATTATCACCATTTGGATCTCAAGGAGGAATTGGCAATGAAACAGATCCGAACATTGTTATGTACGCTGCTTGCGCTGATGACGGCCCTGTGGATATTCCCCGCCGCCGCTTTCGCGGAGGCGCCCACCGGGGAAATCACGGTCACCGCCAAATACTTCAGCAAAACCGATCTGTCCGACGGCGGCACGTACTATGGCAGTCAAACCGTGGAAGTGGCGGACAAAGCCGTCACCCTGAAAAAAGACCTGTTGGGCGGCTATGTTCAGGTGGGCAGCAAAACCTACGAAGCCGCCGGCTTCCTGGATAAGGACGGCAAACTCCATAACACATTCACCATCCCAGCCTGCGATGGCACGGAGCAGTGGCAAAAGAACTGGGAAAACGCCATCACCCTGGTTTTCGTCCCCCACAGCCACAGCTATGAAAGCGCCCACAACCGGCTGAACCACTGGAAAGCCTGCGCCTGCGGCAAAACAAAAGACAAGGAGCCCCATGTAGACCCTGCCGCCGACGAGGACAAGGTATGCACCTGCGGCTATAAATTCAGCAGCAATGCGGATCTGACTACCCTGTGGCTGCGCGGCGTGTCTCCGGACGTCCGCTTCCAAAAGGACATCACCGAGTATACCGGCCAGGTCATCACCTATCGGGATATCACCGAAACCAAGATCACCGCCCGGTCCTTTGACGCCCTGGCTTCCATCGAGCTGCCCGAGGACCTGTCCATTCATGAGGGTAAGAACACCTTCCAGATCACCGTCACCGCCGAGGACAAAACCACCAAGAAAACCTATACCTTCACTGCCATCAAGCCCGCCAAGGTTGAAAAAGCCCTGATCTCCACTTTAGACGGCGTCACCACCGTAGAGCCCAACGTTAACCTGTCCAACAATGTGGCCGATGTTGCCATTACCGAAGCCATTGGGGAAAAAATCGTAGAGCAGGCCGCGGAGGAGGACAGCACCCAGATCTGCATCAGCCCCACTGTAAAGAAGTGGAGCGCCAAACGGATCGAAGTCACCATCCCCGGCTCGGTTCTGGCCTCCTTGGAAGAGGATACCCAGGCGGAGGTGCTCATCACCACCATCTTTGGGGATGTGACCATCTCCCGGGAGGAATTGACGGAGCTGGCCGAGGAAGAAAAGGATATTTTGATCACCATTGAAAAAGACGGCGCCAGCGAGATTGCCAACAAATAAGCCTCTTTCAAAAAAACCGACCGCTCCCTGCGTCACAGGGAGCGGTTTCTCTATGGGCGGATCCGGGGGACAGCCACGGCGGGCGATTGTCCGTCCTTTCAGTACCTACACCAAACAAAAATCGCCATCCTTTCGGGCAGCGATTTTTATTTGAGCTGTGGGCGCGAAAAAGATACCTGCAATTTTCAGCGATGTGCTGACTGTTATTGGCTATATTTGGGCAAATAATCTCCGTGAGCTTCTATTAATTCATCTACCATCTTTTTGATGGTATCAATATCCAGCTCGCTGGAAGTGTGCGGATCTAACATAGCAGCTTGATAAATGTGTACAAGCTTTTTCGTTCTTGCGGCCTCAACTGTTAGCAGCTGAACATTTATATTTGTCATATTCATTGCCGCGCATTGAACCGGCAAATTGCCTACAAAGCAGGGATTAATTCCTTTTGAATTTACAAAGCAGGGAACTTCAACGCAAGCCTCTCGCGGCAGATTTGTGATAAGTCCAGTATTCAGCACATTGCCGCCTATTTGGTAGGGCTTATTGGTCACAATTGCTTCCATAATATGAGAGGCATACTCCGATGAACGCTTGTGCTCCTTTACGCCGCCTTTTAGCAACTCTTCATATTCCTTTTTCCAGCCTTGGATTTGATTGATACAACGGCGCGGATATTCGTCCAACGGGATGTTGTATTTTTCAATAAGCTCGGGATATTTGGACTTTATATAGAAGTTATTGTATTCGGCATTGTGCTCACTGGATTCGGTACAGTAATAACCGAAGTTTTTGATGTATTCCAAACGGATTTTGTTATAACAGTTTGGGTCTGCAATTGCAGCGTCAATTTTACTCTTGATTTCCGGATATAAATCCACACCATTTTTGTCTCGCACTTCCAAAAGCCAAGCCATATGGTTAATGCCGGCTATATAGTCAGTGGAGCCTTCAATCTTATCGTCCATTCCCAGGGTTTTCAAAAGACTTTCTGTACAAACCTGTACGCTGTGGCACAGACCCAGCGTGCGAATGCCGGTATAGCGCTGCATATACCCTGTAAGCATGGCCATGGGGTTGGTGTAATTGAGAAACAGTGCATTGGGACAAACCTCTTCCATATCGTTCGCAAAATCCTGCATAACAGGAATGGTTCGCAATGCACGCATAATACCGCCAATCCCCAAAGTATCACCAATGGTTTGGCGAAGACCGTATTTTTTAGGCACTTCAAAATCTATAATTGTGCAAGGATCATAAAGTCCTACTTGAATAGCGTTAATAACAAAATCAGCATCACGCAATGCGTCTTTGCGGTTTTCAACGCCTAAATAACATTCAATTTTTCCGTGACTCCCAAGGGATTTTTGTATAGACTCTAAAATGACTTCGCTTTGCTTTAAACGTTCACCGTCAATATCATATAGAGCAAAAACACTGTCACGCAAAACTTCAGAGCACATACAGTCACCAATTACATTGCGAACAAATACTGTGCTTCCTGCACCCATAAAAGTGATTTTCATAATAACGCCCCTTTCTGATTTGCGATGAATATGTCATAAATTTGTTATATATAAAAAGGTTCAATGAAAAAACTTGTGTGATAGCGAACACAGTATTGTAGTGACAAAAAATGGAATCTCGCGCATA